>PCAT01000015.1 GCA_002730655.1 Balneola sp. | reverse complement strand
CTCACTATAAAATAGCCGCTTTCGATTATGGGATTAAACGAAATATCATACAAAGTTTTTTAGTGCGCGGCTGTACTTTGAGGGTTTTTCCAGCCAACTGCTCATTGGACGAGGTTAAAGCTTGGAACGCGGATGGATTCTTTTTCTCGAATGGACCAGGAGATCCTAACCCCACCGGTGACTATGCTTTGGAGGTGGTAGAATTTGCAAAAGCATCAGGCAAGCCATTATTTGGGATATGTTTAGGGCACCAATTAATGGCGTTAAGTGAGGGGATTAAAGTAGAAAAAATGTTTGTAGGACATCGAGGAGCCAACCATCCTGTGAAAAATCTAAAGACTGGACTGGTTGAAATTTCAACTCAGAATCATGGTTTTGCTGTAAAGGAGGATAGTGTTTCTGATAATGTTGCTGAAATTACCCACATCAATTTGAATGATAAGACAGTGGAGGGCCTGACTTTTAAGCGGTTTCCAGGCTTCTCAGTGCAATATCATCCAGAGGCATCACCAGGCCCTCATGATTCGGCCTATTTGTTCGATCAATTTGTGGGACTTATGGATAAATACAAGTCTTGAGTTAGTATCAACAAAGACTCTATAGTCATAGAATTAAATGAATATAACCCACTCTAACCCTTTTAATAAGCATAATGCCAAGACGTTACGACATTAATAAAATTCTCATTATTGGTTCTGGCCCCATAGTCATTGGACAAGCTTGTGAATTTGATTATTCGGGTTCTCAATCTTGTCGCTCTTTGAAGGAAGAAGGCTATGAAATCGTTCTTATAAACTCCAATCCAGCTACGATTATGACTGATCCGATAATGGCGGATGCAATTTATATGCTTCCTATGACTACGGAATCAATTAGAGAAATTGTTGCAAAAGAAAAACCTGACGCAGTACTTCCAACTATGGGTGGCCAAACGGGGCTGAATTTGGCTAGAGATTTAGAAAAGGAAGGATTTTGGAAAGAGCAGAGTATTCAGATTATCGGAGTAGACATCGATGCGGTGGAATTGACCGAAGATAGGCAGTTGTTTCGGGATCGCATGGAGGAGATAGGCATAGAACAGTGCCGTAGCCGGCAAGCACTCTCACTGCTAGATGCTAAGGAGATCAAAGAAGAATTAGGGGGGTTACCAATTGTTATCCGCCCCTCTTTTACTATGGGTGGTGCTGGTGGTGGTATAGTCTGGACAGAGGATGAATTTGATAAAAAAGTACTTCATGGATTAGAAATGAGTCCAGTGCATTCTGTTCTTATCGAAGAAAGCATTTTTGGTTGGAAAGAATATGAATTAGAACTTCTGAGGGATGCAAATGATAATGTAGTAATTATTTGTTCTATCGAAAATATGGATCCAATGGGAGTGCATACTGGTGATTCTGTAACAGTGGCTCCAACACAGACTCTTACCGATAAGCAGCTACAAATTCTGCGAAATGCTGCTATTAAAATGATGAGATCCATAGGCACCTTTGCTGGAGGCTGCAATGTCCAATTCGCAATGGAGCCAGGTTCGGATCGATTTGTGGCTATTGAAATAAATCCAAGAGTAAGTCGATCCTCTGCGTTAGCATCAAAGGCTACGGGTTATCCTATTGCAAAAGTCGCAACAAAGTTGGCTGTTGGATATACCTTGGATGAGTTGAATAATCAAATCACAGGAAATACCTCCGCTTGCTTTGAACCCTCTATTGATTATGTGGTTTGTAAAGTGCCTCGTTTTAATTTTGATAAATTTCCCGGGGCTGATGAGGAACTTTCTACCCAGATGAAAGCCGTTGGAGAGGTAATGAGTATAGGCCGTAATTTCCCTGAGGCGTTAAATAAAGCTTGGCAAAGTATGGAGGTGGGTCGTGACGGATTAGGAGCAGATGGTTACGACAAAATCAATAGAAAAACTGTCCGAGAGCGTTTAGTTAAGCCATACTGGGATCGTAGTTTACAGATTCGCAACGCGTTTAAACTAGGCAGTTCTGTAGAAGAAATTGCCGATATCACTAAGGTAGATCCATGGTTTCTACAACAGATTAAATATATGGTTTCATTAGAGAACCGAACGGAAGCAAAAGGGTTAGAAGAACTTAGTAAAGATGAGCTCTATGAACTTAAACAGGCTGGTTTTTCGGACGCTCAGATTGCTTGGTTAGTGAGTAAATCTGGTACCAAAGTAACAGATGAGCAGGTTCGTACCTATCGCCTTATGCTTGGCCTAAAGGCTGTGTTTAAAGTGGTTGACACCTGTGCCGCAGAGTTTCCTGCAAAAACACCATACTATTACTCAGCCTATGAGGGTGAAAATGAGAGTGTCGTATCAGATCGTAAGAAGGTAATCATTTTAGGAAGTGGACCCAATCGGATTGGACAAGGTATTGAATTTGATTATTCTTGTGTACATGCTGTTTTAGCCACAAAAGAAATGGGCTACGAAGCAATTATGATTAATTGTAACCCTGAGACAGTTTCTACAGATTTTGATTTTGCAGATAAACTATATTTTGAACCTGTTTATTGGGAAAGGGTACTTGATATCATTGAGCATGAACAACCCGATGGAGTTATAATTCAAGTTGGTGGCCAAACGGCGCTAAAGTTGGGCAAGCGACTTGTGAAAGCAGGCATACATATTTTTGGTACAGAATTTCAACGCATAGACTTTGCTGAAGATAGAGGTGCTTTTTCTGATTTACTTATTCGTCTAAATATACCTTTTCCTGAATATGGTACAGCAACCGATGTAATAGGTGCCTTAAATATTGCCGATAGAATTGGATATCCGGTTTTAATTCGACCGAGTTATGTGTTAGGTGGTCAAGGTATGCGGATTGCCGTCAAGCAAGAGGAATTAGAGCGATATGTAGCAAATATTTTAAAAACTCATCCCGAAAATGCTTTTTTGATTGATAAATACCTGGAACATGCCATTGAGGTGGATGTTGATTCTGTGTATGATGGTACCCAATTACATATTGCTGGAATGATGCAGCATATAGAACCAGCTGGAGTGCATTCCGGTGACTCAACAGCTGTTATTCCCCCCTATTCCCTTTCAGACGAAGTTCAGACTGCAATACGAAAATATCAAGAGCGTATTGCGGAAGCCATGGATATTCAAGGGTTTTTGAATGTGCAATACGCAGTAAAAGACGATAAGGTGTATGTCCTAGAAGCGAACCCTCGAACTACTCGTACTATCCCCTTTCTTGCTAAAGCAACGCAGCGACCAGAGGCAGAGATTGGAGTGAAGATAATGTTGGGTGCGAAACTTAGTGAGTTCAATTTGGAGTCAAAGCTAAGCTCTTGGGCTATAAAAGAACCAGTATTTCCATTTGACAAATTTCCTGGGGTCAAAAAAGAGTTAGGCCCTGAAATGAAGTCAACAGGGGAGAGTATTTATTTTGCTCAAGATTTTAAAGACGAACACTTTAGGAAACCCTTCGAGTTCAAGAGTCTTTATTTGTCTAAATAGCGTTTAATCGGGGCATTTATGGGTCTATTTTAGTATCGTTGACAATGTATATTAATCCGGAAATATTATCTCAAATAAAAGGGTTAGAGCTAAAAGCCAAAAAAATTATAGAGGGCTTTATTTCCGGTTTGCATAAAAGTCCCTATCATGGTTTTAGTGTTGAGTTCGCGGAACATCGACCTTACAATACAGGTGATGATTTTAAACATATCGATTGGAAGGTATATGGAAAAAAAGAGCGTTTCTATGTCAAGCAATATGAAGAAGAAACAAATTTAAGATGTTTCTTGGTATTGGATACGAGCTCGTCCATGTATTTCAAGCATAAGGCTNAGTGGACTAAACTTGAGTACTCTGCANATNTAGCTNCAGCAATGGCTTATCTAATGCAGGGCCAAAGAGACGCGGTNGGGTTTGCTTCTTTNGCAGATACNCTACGTACTATACTCCCCGCAAAGGGTACTAGGCGGCATTTGAGGCGTATCTTTTTAGAGATAGAGCCTTATTTGACGGTAAATAAAGGTGATTTTACCGCTTCAGCTGCTGCATTGCATGAATTAGCTGAACGTATTCACCAACGAAGTTTAGTGGTAATCTTTACTGACCTATTTGAAAACATAGAAACGCATGATGCATTAATTTCTGCACTTAAACATTTACGCCATCGTAAGCATGAAATTATATTGTTCAATATAACCGAGCATTACACGGAATTGAACTTAAATCTCGAAGATGAGCGTTATTTACTAGAAGACCTTGAGAGCGGTGAGCAACTCGAAATTTCACCCGCTCAAGTAGCTCAAGATTATCGGGCAAAAGTGACTATGTATTTACAACGGTTTAAGCAGGCTTGTAATGAGTTTCAAATAGATTTTGAATCCGTTTCCACCGAGCATCCTTTCAGTGAAGCTCTAATTCATTATTTGAAAAAGAGAAGTCGTTTAGGATAGTATAGCTAGGAATAGATGTATGAGTTATGGCAGTAGTAGTTCAATATTTATACTTATTTATACTACTTTTGATTGTTTTAGTATGCGATTTAGAATCCCTGGAGCCACTCTTTTGAGCAACAAGGCGAATCGCTCTTTAGGTCCAGAAACTGCAATTTCTTCTTTTCGGGCCTTAATTTTTGGCCAGATTCGTCTAAGCATTTCATTGGGTTCCATTGCATGAGTATGTAAATCACCCATCTTCCCGAAAGCTTTTCCATCACCAGTGAGTGAATTTTGTGTTATGGCTGTTTTTATAGGTCCAGGGCATACTACTGTAATGTCAATATTATGCTCATACATTTCTTGACGTATGGAATCGAAGGCCCCTTGAATTGCATGTTTACTCGCTGCGTAACCGGATCGGTATTTGGTGCCAAACTTTCCAGCTACTGAGCTAGTCACGATAATGTGACCAGATCCTTGATTGACCATGCCAGGTAAGATAAAACGGCTGAGGGCTAGAGCTCCAAACAAATTAACCTCTAAGAGTCTGCGAATAGTTTTTATATCGGTTTCAAGAAATAATGAGCGCTGACTAATGCCTCCATTATTTACTAGCACATCCACCTTATTCTTCCATGTCCAAGCTTCTTCTGTTTTTTTCTGCAGAGATACATCTCCGGAAGAAAGATCTAATGGTATGATGAGTATATCACCATTGGAAAAGCTTGTTAACTCAGATTTAAGTTTTTCTAATTCATCGACCCGTCTGGAAGATAAAATAAGATGGGCGCCATCTTTTGCATATTGCTGTGCAAAAGCTTTACCTATACCAGAGGAAGCTCCTGTTATCCAAATAACAGGTAGATTAGATGTGGCATGCGCGGTCATAGTATTAGATGTTATTTACAAAAGTTATGTTTATAATTTAATTAATTAAAGAGAGTAACTATAGTGCTAAATAAAGATATTGATTTGACAAAACAAGCCTCCATTAGATTCATGAATCTTCAATAAAACCTCATAAACGTGGAGATAAAACATACCTTATTACTATTGGAAGATGAATTAGAGTCGGGTGAAATATTAGCTAATTATTTAGAGATAAATCAATTCAAAACTCACTGGGCAAAGGATGGCAAGCAGGCATTAGCTATTATAGAGTCTGTTGCAGATGAAATTGATTTAGCTATTTTAGATATCATGGTACCCTATATGGATGGTAAAAAAATCTGTGCACATATTAGGAAACATCCGGTCTTATCTGATATTCCAGTTCTTTTCTTAACGGCTAGAGATGAGGAAAAAGATGAAATTGAAGGTCTAGAGCTTGGAGCGGATGATTACATTAAAAAGCCAGCTGGCTTACATTTAATCAAGGCTCATGTTGAGAGTCAACTCAGAAGAATGCAACCAGAAAAAAAGCAATGGCTACGGTATGACCATGTTTATTTAGATACCGAATCAAAGCAGATGTTTATTGGTAATCAGCAAATAGATCTAACACATACGGAATACATTGTAGCTGAATTATTTTTTACTAATCCTAAAGTTGTATTTAGTAGACATGATATTTTAAAGCATATTTCGGATGAAGGAAAATTTATTTATGATCGAACTGTAGACGTACATATAAAAAACCTTCGATTAAAAATGAAAGATGAGGGTAAATTAATAAAAACCTACAGAGGTGTCGGCTATGGTTTCAATAGAGAGTTTCTACATTCATGAATATTCAATCCAAGCTTTCGATAACTTATATATTACTACTAATCATTGGTATAATCACCATTAGTGCCTATGCCATTCTGAGTATTCGTTTCTTCTTATTTGCAGCAGGGCTTGATGAGTTTAAAAACGATATGCGTATTGTTCGACAAGCCGTAGAATCTTCAGACGAGAATACCGATTTCTTCCCATTTATTACAGAAACAACGGATTTATTCGAATATGATTTAGCCCTTTTTGATTCAACTGGGATACCAATATATAATACTCAACCAGAGCAAATTTTTATAGATTCACGAGAATTTTTAAGTGACCTTGTAGTGGATTCAGTGCGAGCGAATAATGAGAATATATATATAATGAACGATCCAGAATATTCAAGGTTGGTTGCTTTTGCTAAAGTGAATGACGGATTTCCAAGCGTGAGTTACTTACGAATTAGTAAGGATAAAGAAGAATATTATGAAGCAGTAGATAGTATTCGTCATATTATTTATGCGGGAATGCTTTTTTCAATAGCCGCAGTAATGGTGGTGAGTCTTATTTTTTCAAAATATATGGCAGCGCCTATTAAAGAGCTTAATGATGCGGCGCTAACTATTGCTGATGGTGAGACGCATGAAACCCTTGAAATGGATAGAAATGATGAGTTTGGAACCCTTGCTAGCTCACTAAATAAAATGGCGGAACGGTTTAAAAAAGATAACAGGCAACTCCAATTACTGAACGAAAAGCAAACACAATTTTTTACCGATATTGCTCACGAGGTGAGAAATCCATTACACACGATATCTGGTGCTATTGAAATGCTCCAATTAGAGAGTTTATCACAAGAGAAAAAGTCACAATACATGGTAACCATGCATAACCAAGTGGAACGGGTTAGTCGTTTATTTAATGACATAAAAATGCTGCAAAGATATGATATGGATCAACATTTTATTGATAAAGAGGTAGTAGAATTAAAGTCTTTTTTAGAGAAAATAATCACTACATATGAACCATTAGCACAAGAAAAAAATATCGATTTAATTTTAACAGTTGAAAGTAACATGACAGTACATGCCGATCGAGATAAGTTAGATCAGGTGATGGATAATCTTATTACGAATGCCTTAAAGTATACCAACGAAGGTAGTATAAAGGTGATCTGTGAACAAGTAGAGGCTCAAATCCAAATTTCGATACAGGATACGGGTATCGGTATTGCATCCGAACATTTAGATCGTCTTTTTGACCGTTTTTACCGTACGGATAAAGCCCGTTCAAGAGATAAAGGCGGCACAGGATTAGGGCTTGCAATTGTACGTGGTATTTTAAGAGCACACGGAACTGACATACTAGTAAGTAGTGAAGTAGGAAAAGGTAGTCATTTTTATTTTGAGCTACCAATAATTTCCTAATTTAATAACCGTTCGCATAAATGATATTCCAATAAAAAAGCCCTTTATTAATTAAGGGCTTTTTTAAGTTGGTTTATTCTCACTATTGGAATATTACTGTATTAAAATTATCCAATGAATTATGTTATGCTTCTTAATAAACTAACATTATTCAAAAAAGCGTGAGCCATCTTTTTGTAAGCCATATTCGATAGTATAATGGCGTGCAGCTGGCCGAATAAAATTGATAAAATTCTGTGAGTTAACATCTGGATTTCCTTTATAATAGCTAATAACTCTAAATTTAGCATATAATTCATCCGGCGTCTTCACTGTAAGGGTATAATTTTCCTTAGGTAAAACAGCATGTGGAGGTGTATTATTCATAGTGTAGGTATACCATGAGGCCTCTAAGCTTACATAACCCTCCAAAGGTGCTTCATCTACCAAATTAAATGCTATGTTTAGTGGTTGTAAACCACCGTTATGGCCAGTATTAGCAATAATATTGGTAGCATTGAAGCCTATATCCCATTGTGATGACATGGTATCCTCAACGATACTTTCTGTGCTAAGATCGAGAAATGTATAGGAATCAACATGATAAAGTTGTGCGCTTTCAGCCCCTTGTAGTATATAGTTGAAGCTGAAATATCCAGATGATGGACGTGTCATGAAATTAGCAAACTCAGCAGAAGTCACATCTGGGTTTCCTTCGTAATAACTAAGTATTTCCATTTTAGCATAGTTACCCGTTGGAGTTTTAATGATAATGGTCGCGTCGCTTTTGGGTAAGACAGCATGTTTAGGCAAATTTGGTGCTTCACCTGTGTAAACATACCATGATGCATTGGTGTCACTGAAACCCGTCTCTGGGGCATTCTCAACCTCAGAATAAGTTGATTGAATGACTTGTATACCTCCGCCATGCGCTGCATTGGCTAAAAGTGTGGTGCCGCCAAAGGCGATATCCCACAAATCTGAGCTTGAATCTGCAACAGTGGCCCCTTGATCTAAATCGTAAAAGGTATATTTACCTGCCTGATCAGGATAATCATTTATATCTGTGACAGGCTCTTTATTCTCGATGATAGTATTATAATTTGCGGGGATGTCTTCAATAACGGAATTGATCACTGGTGCTGGACTGTCAGTACCACCTCCCACACAGGCTGACATAAGAAAAAGCCCTGTAAATAAGCTTAGTAATGGTAGTTTTTTCATGCTAATTATATTTTTGTTGGTTTGTGATTTAAAAAAAAATTGTTTGATAAGGTCAAAAGTTTGTAACAGATTAGTCGGTTAAAAATCAAGGGAAATTTGGGTATATAGTATACGTCCTGGATTAGATGGTACACGCTGAGGGTCGGTAATATTCGTTAGATTGTTGATCCCTATTTGAAAACGATACTGCTGTTTGAACGTTTTAGCTACGGAGCTATTAATTAGGGTATAGCCATGTACATTTTCTGTGCTGTCTATCCGACTATTTCCGTTTGAGTCCACAAAACCATAAGCTCCACGATATTGGATTCGAATATTTGCGTCTAAACCCAAACGCTGAGAAGCATAAAACATTTTTATATTACCTGTGTATCGAGAGCGATTAAACATAGGGACATAACTCTTTTTTTCTATATTTATAACTTCACCATTAACCACATCATCAAATTCTTCAGTAATTTGTTGACGGGTATCCAATAACTGTCCACCAATAGACCAATCAAGATTATTGAGTATAAATGAGGATGTTCGAAGCTCTATATTGATACCTTGACTGTACATTTTTCTAATATTTACATAAGAAAAAACGGATTGATTATTTAATTTCAGAGCTATACGCTGGGTTTCAATTAGATCACGGACTTTATTACGAAATGCATTGAATTCAATGCTTGTGTATTTAGTTGCGAACCAATTTCCACCAATATTTAAGGCATACGCACGTTCGGCTCTTATTTCTCCGAGACTGGAGGGGATAATGAATATTTCTGATATTTGACCACTTTCTTGTAATTGCTTTAGGCCTGCTTCTAAAGTTGAAGTACCAAATACACTATAGCCAGCAATAGGATTACTAAAATTTAGGAATAGCTGTCTAAAATCAGGGGCTTTGTATCCGCCTCCAAATGAAGCTTTTAGGCTAAGGTTGTGTGTTATTTTCCATCTAGTAGACAATTTTGGGCTAAGCTGAGATGTATATTCACTATGATTGTCATAACGGAATCCTACTGTTAGAGAAAAGTCATCATCGGTGTTCCAGTGGTGTTGTCCATAAAAATAGGTGCTCGCAAAACCAGGGACCTCAGCATATATTTCCGCATCAAGTGATTCGGTATTATTACCTATGCCCAAGATGGTGGTATTGGTATTATCCCAAAAAGTAGAGGCTTTAAATTCTATTTTGTTTAGTCGTTGCGCGAACGCATCTGAAAAATAACGAGTATTTGAATCGGTTAAATTTAAAATAGATTCACTTTCAAAATAACCTACATAGGCACTGGCCTCAATTAGGTGTTCCGAACCAATGGCATATTGTAAAGTTGGTGAAACGTAGTAGTCCTGTTGGAATTCGGTACCATTTGCATAAAAGCTTCTTTTTTGATCGAGTACTTCATCTTGGAAGGATTGATTTTCTCTATAGTATCTGCCAGAAATATCGAGGGAGAGGCCAGGCTGAAATTGGTATTTTATTCCACCTTGCATGGTATAATTGCTGTATTTAGGGATGGTGGGTGCGACGGTTCTTGGATTTAAATCATACCCATTAGAGCCATTTAAATTTCCAAAAAATCGAGCCTGAAAATTTCCTTCCTTTAGACTCACTTGACCAGAAAGATCCTTAGTGTTATGTGTAGCATAACGAGTGTTTAAACCCCATTCAAAGGGCTTTGAACCTTTGTCAGTTATAATATTTATAACTCCTGCTAAAGCATCACTACCCCATAGAGCTGAAGATGGGCCTTTCACTATTTCTATTTGTTCAATATTTCCAACCGCAAGTCGTGTAAGATCAAGCGTCCCAGCAGTTCGTCCAATCACGGGTTTTTCATCTATGAGAATGAGAGTGTATTCTGGGTCAAATCCCTGCATTTGTAGTCCAGTACCATGGTTTTCAATTAAATAGAGTCCCAGCTGTTCCGATAACACTTCATTCAACCGAATATTACCCGACTGCTGAATTTCTTGTTTTGGAATGACCAATATGGGAACACTTACTTCTTCTAAGGTTTCATGAGTTCTAGAAGCGGTTACAACTATTGTACCATTTTCATAAGATTTTTTTTCAAGATGCGTTTCTAAAAAAATCTTATTTTTTGGGATAAACTCTAGAGTTTTTTGATACTCCATATATCCTATATGACTTATTTGTAGCCTGTATTCACCTGGCACAATTCCTTTGATATGATATAAACCAGACGAATCTGTGTATGTATCGTCATATTCATGGAGCCGGATATTTGCACCAACTACTGTATTCCCATTCTCATCTAATACTCTACCCATTAATTGAGCGGTTGTATCTGTTTTTGTATGCTTAAACTCTAAGTCAATTGAATGATTATTTGCTAAAACGACAAAAGATGCAAGTTTTGTCAAAAACAGTATTGTAAATGTTACTATCAGTATACATACGCACCGATGTGGAAATATAGTAGTAGTCAACATTCCCTTATGAGTGATGCAAAATGATATCACTCTTGATAAATAGTCATTTAAAAGTCTACTTGTATTAAATAATACATAATTAAAGAATAGATTGTGAAGATAATATGAAGATAAAAAAGGAAGCGTTTCAAATGCCTAACTTTCATTAGGTATGCGGACCAGTCGTATGGCGGCTCCCGTATATCCTATTAATAGGGAGATTCCCCCAAGTGGAGTGAAATAAACAAACCATGGATTTGGCGCTAAACATAACATATAAAGACTACCTGAGAAGAGTAAAATCCCAGCTATAATAAATTTCATATCTAGTTGAAGTGAGACGCGATAGCTACGCTCAAGTAAACTTAAACCCATTAATCCTAGCGCATTCCAATATTGATAATGTACGGCTGTTTCCCATCTTTGTTGTAAACCACCTGAAAGTTTACTTTCTAAGAAATGAGAACCTATGGCTCCCAATGCAACAGCCAAGGTTAAAAATATAAGTGACATTGCACTATAGCGAGATATTGGATAAGTCATAACAAAAAAAGTTGTTTGGTTTATACTCATAATGTTTACATAAATAATCAAGATATTATGAATCGAATACAATAATTTTGTGTTACACGTAACAGTCGAAAAATTTAATTATACATCAAATAACTAATACCAATGAGCAATCAACAAACTTTATTTATAGGGTCATTTATTACGGTAGCAGTAGCGGCAGCTCTATTTTGGCCTCCTAGCGATATCGAAAAGTCTCAAGCTGAGGCGGCAGCAATTATGGAATCTTCTAATTCAATGGATCAAACTCCCGAAGGTGCTATTTTAGTTACCATGTATAAGAACGAGGGTTGTATGTGCTGTACGCGTTGGGCCGAGCATATGAACAAGGAAGGGTTTTATGTAATCGAAAAGATAACTCGGGAATTAGGAGAAATTAAATCCGAGCGGGGCATTTCGAACGAATTAGCCTCTTGCCACACAGCCATGATCGATGGATATGTTGTAGAGGGGCACGTCCCACCTCAAGATGTTCAACGATTATTGGAGGAACGTCCCAATGCTATTGGACTCTCAGTTCCTGGCATGCCTGAGGGGTCACCTGGGATGGAAGGCCCTAATCCAGATCCCTATGTTGTACTCTTAATTAATTCGGACGGAAGCACTTCCGTCTTTAATTCGTACAAATAAATTTATGGGAACCATTTTCGAGTTGTACGTTGTTATTATTACATATTGTAGATTCATACTCCGAATAACTCAAACCGACTTGAACCCCCGACCCTGACAGGTTTGGGGGTTTTTTATGGCTAACATTTAGCTTACAGTTTTGGGTTTCCAATCTGAATAGTTTCATCGATAATCATTCCAGAATTAAAATATAATAAAAAACTAATGCTGTCACCTTCGTTCAAATCCATGGTTGGTTGAATAATCATGATATGATACCCGCCTGGTTCAAAAGAGATTTGCTCAGTTGGTTGAATAGCAACAAATGGCTGCTCTTCCATCACCATGATTCCATCGTTCATATAACTTAGATGTATCTGAACATCCTTAGAAGCATTTGAAGAAACTTGAATAAGACTATCAGGCGCAGACCCATAATTTTTCAATTTGAAATAAGCAGCACTCATCATACCCGCTTTAGTTGGTCGAGCCCATGCCCCATCTACGTGTATATTCCATTTGGTGCTAGCCATGGATGAGTTGGCTAAGGTATTTTTTTTCTGAAAGACTGATTTGGGATAATCCACTTTATTATTACATCCAATCATTAGCGCCGAACTAATAGATATAAGTAACATAAGCAGTAGGTATAGTTTCGTACGGGCAGAAGCTGAGCTAAAACAGATGGCTTGGTTATTCATATAACTAATATCTAATGAATTAGCGATTGCAGATCGTGAACAATAAGGGATGGAATAGAAGGCATGCTGCCTCCATATTCAATAATAATTTCACCTTTTGGATTCATCACCATAATTTTATCAGAATGATTAAGGAAGTAAATTTCCTTTCCGCTTTCGGTGGTTGTACGCATAGATACTTGGGTCCGAACTCGCACACTGTCCATAAAATTTTGAACTATTGTTGGTTCACCAGTAAGAAAGTTTACATTTTCATTTACGTTAAACACTTCCTTATAGCGATGTAGTACATTAGGGGTATCTCTTTTTGGATCAAAACTTACCCCTAAAAACTGCACATTAGCAGGATAGCCTAACTCCTTTTGAATTTTAATCAGATTCTGGGTGATTAAAGGACAAATATCTGGGCAATTAGTGTACACAAATCCTATGACTACATATTGTCCATGAAAATCTTCTGGAAATTGAACCCTTATACTGTCTTGATTTACNAANTCGAATGAAGTGTCATTCATNTCGTCAATAACTTTNTAGTCATTCATGCAGGCNCTTTGNGTAANAACTAGTGATAGCAAAAGAAATAATANTATGGNTGNTGATATNTTTGAGGATCTNTATANGCGNATTCATATTNTTGGGTCTATCTATAAGATGTNGTCNTGAGTGTGATTGCAAATAGTATTCCTTGNGTTNATGTTCATGCCAATCTTCGTTTTTTTGTAATTTAGCCNCCACACAGTCGCATGANTTACTNCTCTGTAGATTCTAATTCATTTAGCAGCAGTTTCATTAAAGATTCCGCCGCCGAACGCCCTAAGCTTTGTATCTTTTCTTCATTAAGCTCATCCTCGACTTCGAAGGTTAGGGCATCGGTTTTGAAGGTTTTATAAATCCAATTTTTTGCAATGGGTGAATTGGGTTCAAATTCTTCGCTTCGAAAATTTAGCTCAGAATTTGCTTCGGAAACAAAGGGGAACCAGCGTTGCGTGAAGTTATCTATGCCGGTGATTACTGCTTCGCTGATAGGGTAGAATACGTTTTCGTTGGTAGAATGAAAATCTATGCCGTATACTACCCTATAACGCCCATCTGCTAAGGGAGATAATGCATCTCGGACGGATCTTGTTTCAGGTTGGCGAAAATATTCCCAATCTCTATTCAAATCAATTCCACCCGAATTATGTCGCCAATGTCCTTGTTCGACTCCATCTGGATTCAACATTGGATAGGCAATAATGCGGAAGTTGGATCTAAAGGTTTGTGCAAGTTCATCGGTATCCATCAACCTGCTAAAGAAATATAGAAAACTCCGATAACCGGAAACTTCTGGGGGATGTTGCCGTGAAAAAAGGATTAATAAGCCCTTTTTTTCGCTCCCTAAATTATCCTGGCTTTGCCATTGCAGAATGGCTCTATTATTATGTGAATAGCCAACAGTATCTACTGCAATTTTAGAGGCAAAACCGCTATACTCGGGATAGTTTAATAAAGATTCTAGACTATTTGCCTGCACAGGATGAGCAGCAATCCATTGCTTTTGGATACCAATCTGAAGGCTAAATAGTAGATCTCCACCTTTTGAACTGAATGTACTATCTGGTAATACTTTCCAGCTCGTGAGGTCTGCAGACTCACCTATTTTGGGGATGTACCGGTGACGTCCGTTTTTATATGATAAGCGAATGAGAATTCTTTGTTCTTGATCACTCCAAATTTGAAAAGCATACCAGGGTGAATTATTGATGGGTGCATTTTCAGGTTCTATTTCGATAATTACGGTGTCTTGACTAGATCCTGTGGCTAACCAGGCTTCGGAGACTCGACCGCCATTAAATTCATTACTAATCCATATTTTTGGCTCACCAATCCCAATAATGCGTTTTTTTTGATAAATAATTGCTTTGTTTTGGGTATCCGTTACATCAGGCGGATCGTATGAATATCCACTGAATGGCTCAGTAGACGAACAATTGTATAGGAAAAGTACTGCAAAAAGTAGTAACGGCAGAAGTGGTGAAAAATGGTTGGCTGCGTTTATTTGATTTAAACCTTTGAAATGATTCATAATGATATGATAGATAGATAAATACTAAAACTATTTTTGCTTCTGATTAAGATACTATATTATAAAATGATTAAGTAGATATTGAAACGGTATTCAATTTCATAGATACAAGTTTGTTACTGAAGTATTCACTGATTTTTATGGTTATACTAAGGTTATGCCTACTCGAAGATATTTTCGGGCAAGAAGAATACGCTACCCGTGAGTTTATTTTTGGAGAGAATACTGTAGATTGGCCAATTGATGTTCCTTATGAGATACCGGTGAGAGTGATTCGGTTTGGGGGTCAGAAGCGTTTCACAGAGCCCATACTCCGTAATCAAATAAACGCTGAACTCCCAGCTTTGTGGAAACAGAAATGGGCCGTTGCACAAGCTTGGACCCTATATAATTTGAGTCAAACTTTACCAGACTTTAGTAATAGTGCCTTACCTCTTTGGGATTCAATTATAATAAAGCAACAAATACAGCAATTAAGGCGCTTTTTGAATACTCAAGGGTATGAGGATGCGGAAGTACATGCGCATATTGTACCTGTTGAAAATAAGGTGTTTTGGGATGTTTGGTTTCACATCAACTTAGGCGCCCCAACTGTTATAACTGAGGTTAAAGTACGTTTGGTAGCCTCTAAGAAAGAGCTCGATGATGTTGAGCAGCAAAATTGGGTTAGAGTCATGGGAGTAGATCTAAGTCAAGAAGCTCAGGAAGAATTTCGAAGTGAAGGACTGGATTTGTCTTTCATAGAGCAATTAAGCTTGGCTAGACAGCTAAGTAATATCAACTATGTCGAACTAGACATATTAAGAGAGCAAAACAGATTAGGAGGAGTAGCCCGAGAAAATGGATACATATATGCAGAAATAATTTTTAAAACTCATCTTAGGAATGATAAAGACCAAAAAATCGATATCCTGTCTAAGGATAAAGTAGTATTATTTGATATTATTCTTGGTCAAAGACCGACCATAAAAGATATAATAGTAGAGGGTGAACAAACTGTATCAAAAGGTATTGTTCAGAGAGAACTCGCACTCAAGATTGGTCAATATTATAGTGAATCTGCAAGGAGAAAATCCCTTACTCAGTTATTTGCTCATCCTTTATTTGATCAAGCTGAAATACAAATTTCTGAACAGCAAGACACAGCCTCTTTAACCTTGAATGTAAGAGTTACTGAAGAGGAGATGCGTTCTTATCAGTGGAGAGTTGGATTAGGCTATTTTGACCGACTTGAGCGACCTATAAATATCCTAGAGGGATATCAATTATTTCGGACTCAGGGGTCTTGGGTACATAGAAATTTAGGTGGTGGAGGACAACAGTTTTCAACTAACTTAAAACTTTCTTACTTCGATCGGTATGTTGAGGCGGATTATCTTTTCCCATTTGTCTTTAATACTAATAGCAGTATTCGTATTCATCCGTTCAGCCAATACCGAGATGAAAGAGCCTATAATATAAACTCGAATGGAGTTGAGACAGCATTTAGTTATTTTGTAAATAACCGATTAACAGGGTCCATTTCATATCGCTTTGCACTGAACGATGAGTCAAATGTTGAAGCTGGGCAAGGTATACCCGATAGTCTGTTAACCTATAATCTTTCGGTTTTTAATATTAGTTCCAGATATCATTCTAAAGGAATTATAGGCTATAATACTTTTTTGGTTCAGCCTACATTAGAATTTTCTGGACTATTTGGGGAAGGCGATTTTAGCTATCAACGTCTTTCACTGGATCTGCGAAAATATACGCCAATTAGGGGGAGATCCGTTTTTGCAGGTCGAGTTCGTGGAGGCTGGATATTTGAACAAAATAGGGATAGTCTACCATCCGATGTTCGGTTTTATAATGGTGGTAGTACACTGGTACGGGGTTGGGCTAGGCATAGTTTAGGCCCTAAAGAATGGGTTGAGCGGGTAGATAGCTCATCAGACAATATGGTTAGTCGTTATAGTTTTGTCCCAACGGGTGGTAAAGCGTCACTAACATTAAACCTAGAATGGCGAGAGCAGTTTAAAAACTGGAAAGGTGGTTACGGTGTTCTATTTTTAGATGGAGGCCAAGTTTGGAAGAATACCAAAAGTGTTGCAGTGAAAGATATACAATGGGCTTTAGGTGCAGGGATAAGATATCGAGCACCATTCGGTCCGATACGAATGGATTTAGCCTACAAGCTAAACCCAAGTATCGAAGATTTAGGAGCTATACCAGGAGTAAGAGATAAGAAACCATGGGCAAGG
>PCAT01000014.1 GCA_002730655.1 Balneola sp. | reverse complement strand
GGGTTTTGTATTTATCCATTGGAGAGGCATTTTAGGTTGGAATTATTTTGATATTTTTTAAATATTAAATATTGATAATACGTCTCATAATATGAATAAAGGACAACTCAATTTAATGAGTTTTATGTTTTTTTTGGTAGCTGCCTTTAATACTGGTTGTGTTAATTATGGCGCTTTTCAGGGAATTACCAGCGATGGATTATATATTGGTCCCTCACCTATTCAAGGCAGGGTGGTAGAGCCCCAATTTTTTTCTCTGACCGATACCAGCTCTATTTGGCATGACAATTATTTTAGCTATGTAAGTCAGGATTCATATTTGTGGGAGGAGTTATTACGGAGTGAAGTTGAAGGTTTAGCACTCGAAGGTTTAGGCATGGATATTATAGAAATAGATCAAAGTGGGTTTGATGGGCGTGGACCAACACTAAAAACAGGCTGGGTATTTACTGACCGGTCGCAATTTTTTATTGTAAACGAATTGGCTGGACGATCTCCAAATACATTTTTTCTTTTACAAACGACCATAAAACCATATTGGGATTTGATTATTACTCAGTCAGGAGAAGCTAGAGAAGGTATTGATCTACAGTATAGAAGGGATTACTGATTGGGTACGGCTGTTGTCAGTGATTTATATAAGAAGCAAACTAATTTGTTGTTTGTCCAGTCAAAATACTTTAGACTGATTAACTATATCAATAAAATACTTGTCGAGATTCAGAAAGCAATTTGTCATAGTTAATATTTAGGTTATTGGATAAGGATACTTTCCATCCAGGTTAACCGAAGTCCTCTTATGCTGGTGAATAGAAACTTTTGCCGATATAATACAGGAATATGATATGAAAGTAGGCATAAGTACTCTCTTTAAATTCAAGAGTCTAAAGAAGCAAGGTATCTACCTTTCTTAAAATTGATAGCCAATACTGCATTCATGCACACAGCGGCAATTACAGAGTATATTGTAGCCCATATATCGACAATGTAGAAAGCCATTATAATTATAATTATGTCTACAATCATCTGAAAGCGTCCAGCATTCACGTTGTGGTACTTACTTAGGTACAGTGACAAAATATTTAAACCACCCAAGGATACTTTATGACGAAATAGCATTAATAAGCCTGCTCCCATCAAGGACCCACCAAACACAGCAGCAAATAGTGGTATGGAGGAATCGATTACGATCCACTGTGGAATCCAGTCAGAAAGTATGGATACTAGACCAACAGTAAAGAATGTTTTTATGGTGAAAAACCAACCCAAACGCCATATTGCCAAGGCATAAAAAGGGATATTAATAACAAAAAAAAGTTGACCAAAACTCCATTGGCTCGCATAAGAACCTAAAAATGCAACTCCAGCTGTCCCCCCAATTAAAAATTCTTGCTGGGTAAACAATGCAACCCCAAACGACACAAATAAACTAGCTAGAAAAATAGCTTGTATGTCGTCAAATAAACTATGCCCGACACTTTTATAAGAGGCATTCTCGTTGTTTTTTTCCTTAATTGTATTAGCTCGTACTATATTATTACTTATTATATTTCTAGTTCGTCACGAATGAGCAACAAGATTGACGAATGTGGGACTATGATATATTTTTCATTTTCAAACTCAATTTCATGAGCGCGACTTTTAAGAAAAATAGCCAAATCACCCTCTGTGGCTTGCATTCCAATATATTTTGTATCGTCTGTTGCCTTCCAAACTTCTTCCACATCAGTGTTAGGAATAGGATAACCAGGTCCCGTTTTTAAGATATATCCACTTTGAATTTCCTCTTTTTCTTTTACCGAGGCTGGTAAGACCAATCCACTTCGGGTGTGTGTTTCCATGTCGCGGGGTTTAATGAGTACACGGTCACCAACTATAATAAAATTGTCGATTGAATTAAGATATTCTTGGATCATCTATTAATACTTATTTTTGTGTTAAATTAATCAGAGGGAAAAGGCAACGTTTGGAATGTTCTTTATTTAATTAAAGATACAAATAAAATTAGCAATGCATGAGATTAGACATTGATTAGTCTGGCTATTTTGACAGCTAAGTGAAATTAAACTATTTAGTCATCCTCATAAAATTTGTTTCAATTGGTTTAAACGTTATTAGTAATAATACTTTCAATTATGGGGTAGATTTCTTTATTTGCATGCGAGAAAATCTAACCAATTCTATTAAATTATGCAGTCATTACGGTTTCGTTTGAGTCTTATGATGTTCCTTCAATTTTTTATTTGGGGAGCATTTTTTGTGACTATGGGCGCCTATCTCTTGCAGGTGTTTGAAGGAGAAGAGAGTTTAAATACTATAATTGGGAGCGCATATGCTACTCACAACTGGGCAGGTTTACTGGCTCCTGTGTTTGTTGGCTTGTTAGCCGATCGGTATTTTAATGCTGAAAAGGTAAATGGGATCTCTCATCTTGTGGGAGCAGTCCTTTTATGGACTGCTGCTGGAATTACCGATCCTGGTACCTTTATATGGGTAATGCTTGCCTATTTTATGCTATATATGCCATCCTTAGCCTTAGTTAATGCTATTGCCTTTGCCAATATTGATGATCCAGATTCAGAATTCCCCCGAATCCGGGTTTGGGGTACCATTGGATGGATTATTGCAGGATTCATGATTGCGGGTACTGTATTAGGTTTTATTCAAATACCCTTGCTTAGTTGGCTAACAGGTATCGAGAGTAATATTCAGTCCACTAATATTCCTCTTAAGGTGAGTGCCTTTATATCTGTTCTGTATGGACTGTATAGCTTTACTCTTCCTGCAACTCCACCGTCGGCGAGCGGGGAGAAATTTGATGTCAAGCAGGCATTGGGATTAGATGCATTAAAATTACTTAGTGAAAAAAACTTCGCCATTTTTTCTTTTAGCAGTTTTGCGATTAGTATTCCGTTAGCATTTTATTATGCTCGTACCAATGATTTTATTGCAGCAGTAGCTTTCGGTGAGCAGTCTCCCTCGTTTATGGCAATTGGACAAATGAGTGAGGTGCTGTTTATGCTAGCTATTCCTCTATTTTTAGCACGCCTTGGAGTGAAATGGATGCTACTTGTGGGTATGCTAGCATGGACGACCAGATATTTACTATTTGGTTTATTTCCAAGTTCAACAGCGCTCGTTGTTTTGGGTATTGCTCTTCATGGTATCTGTTACGATTTCTTTTTTGTTACAGGTCAACTTTATGTCGATAAAAAAGCTCCTAAACATTTACGTGCTAGTGCCCAAGGTTTCTTTAATTTGTTGACTTATGGTGCGGGGATGTTGATTGGTAATTATGTTCTGGGCTGGTGGGGAGATCGAATTTCACTCGACGGATCCACTATAGAGGGTTGGATAGCTGGAGCTCAAAATTTTTGGGTCATGCCTGGCATTGTAGCTTTAATTGTAGCCGCCTTTTTCTTTGCACTTTTTTGGGACAAAACCACTGATGAATATGAACTTGTGGAGGAAAGAGTATAAATGCAGCATAGAAAACTCAGGATGGGAATGATTGGAGGAGGCAGTGGAGCTTTTATTGGAGCTGTGCATCGAATGGCAGCACGGTTAGATGGTCAAATCGAATTAGTTTGCGGTGCTTTTAGTAGTTCTCCTGAAAAGAGTAAAGAGACCGGACAAGAATTATATCTCCCGGAAGACCGTATTTATGATACTTGGGAAGATATGATTAGTCAGGAAGCCGAACACAATGAGGGAGACCGTATGGATCTTGTTTCTATAGTCACGCCCAATCATTTGCATGCTGCTCCTGCAATTATGGCCTTAGAGCATGGTTTTCCAGTTATTTGTGATAAGCCGTTGTGCCTATCAATCGCAGAGGCTTTAGAAATCAAAGATGCGGTAGAAAAATCAGGTCTACCTTTTGCGCTAACCCATACTTATACGGGTTATCCTATGGTTAAACAGGCACGGCATATGATCACATCTGGCGAGTTAGGTCCGGTTCGTAAGGTAGTAGTGGAATATCCACAGGGATGGCTTACCGAAAAGTTAGAGGATGAGGGGCAAAAACAGGCAGCTTGGAGATCCGATCCTGCCAAAGCCGGCAAAGCGGGAGCATACGGAGATATTGGAACGCATGCCGCTAATATGGCTGAATATGTCTCAGGTTTGCAGATAATCAAGGTGTTATCTCAGATGTCCAAGGTCGTTGAAGGACGTTTACTGGATGATGATACTTCGGCCCTATTAGAATTTAAAGGTGGAGTACCTGGAGTGCTAATTTGTTCACAGGTTTCCGCCGGTGAAGAAAATGCGGTGAGGGTTAAAGTCTATGGAACTAACGGAGGGATAGAATGGTGTCAGGAAGATGAAAATACCCTATTAGTCAAGCGGCATGGAGCTCCCAATCAAGTGTACCGGACCGGAGTAGATAATTCTTATTTGGCAGAGGCGGCATTGGTACATGCGCGAGTTCCTTCTGGGCATCCAGAGGGATATATTGAGGCTTTTGCCAATATTTATAGAAATTTCACTATGGCAGTTCGAGCTTATTTTTCAGGGTCATCACACAACCCTACTTATGATTTCCCAAATATTGATGACGGCGTTCATGGCATGGCGTTGGTAGATGCTATAGTGGAGTCATCCATTAAAGGTAACGCATGGACTTCACCTAAATATTAGGCATTTGGAATGGGGTTAGGCACCCCCATAATATTTTATTGTAACACGAATACAACGGTTAAACCCATATGAAAACTATTAAAGGCCCAGCTATTTTTTTTGCACAGTTTATAGACGCATCTACCCCTTTTAACTCATTAGATGGTTTATGTCAATGGGCGGCTAATTTAGGGTACAAAGGAGTTCAGATACCGAGCAATGTAGATTTTATGATCGACTTGGGTACTGCAGCTGAAAGTCAAGACTACTGTGACGAATTAAAAGGAAAGGTAGCTTCTTATGGTCTTGAAATCACAGAGCTATCTACCCATATACAAGGCCAACTAGTGGCAACACATCCTGCTCATGACACCATGTTCGATGTATTTGCGCCTGATAAAGTAAAAGGTAATGAACCTGCCCGACGAGAATGGGCCATTGATCAGGTAAAAAAGGCTGCGATAGCTAGCCGACGTCTTGGTTTAAAAGCGCATGCTACTTTTTCTGGTTCTTTACTCTGGCCTATGGTTCATCCTTGGCCACAACAGCCTAAGGGTTTGGTTGAGGACGGCTTCTCGGAGCTAGCCAAACGATGGTTACCTATTCTGGATGTATTTGAGGATAATGGAGTGGCATGCTGCTATGAAGTTCATCCAGTGGAGGATATACACGATGGAGTTACCTTCGAACGCTTTTTGGCAGCAACTGGGGATCATAAAGCGGTTAGTATATTATATGATCCCTCGCATTTTGTATTGCAGCAACTCGATTACTTAACCTATATCGACCATTATCATGAGTTTATAAAGGCGTTTCACGTGAAGGATTCTGAATTCAATCCGACGGGAAAAAAAGGAACCTTTGGTGGGTATGGAGACTGGAGAGATAGAGCAGGTCGTTACCGATCACCAGGGGACGGTCAAGTAGACTTTAAAAGTATTTTCACTAAACTAACTGAGTATGGTTTCGACGGCTGGGCGGTTTTAGAATGGGAATGTTGTGTTAAGTCTCCAGAGCAAGGTGCTAGAGAGGGTGTTTCATTCATACAGAATCATATTATTGAGGCTACACAAAAGGCCTTTGACGACTTTGCTGGATCAAAAGGGGTCGATCATGCACTTAATCGGCAAATATTAGGGCTAAAGGATTAGCCAATTACTTTAAGGATTCAGCTGATTCTTTGCGTAATACNTCCCTTCTGTTATCNATCGACTGAGTATCAATGAGTTTGTTAAAAGGGTCTATNCCAACTTCAGATGGTTNNGCGTCAACGGTAAAACGCAGCGTTGTTTCGATTTGNTCAAATCGATGTTTTTTCAGGTAAATAACNGAGTCCTGCCCTTGTGTATCCTTTGTGAAAATNCCNACATCTATATAATCGCGNAGAGGCAGGGATTNGATAGGTCTTCGAAGTTCTTCTTTCTCNAATAGTAAACTGTCTCCAGCNGTATCTTTATAGATNCTCTTTCCTTTTTCGTNACTCTGATATTTAGCCGNTAAAAGAGTGAATTCAACTTCATAGGTGCTATCTTGGTTAATCCACCATTCCGCTTTATCTACACGATTATCATAGAGGGTTATGGTTCGGAATAAATCATCTATAAGATAGCTTAGACTATCAGGTGTAGCTAGTGCAATTTCGTTTACAAATTCTTCGGCAATTGTATAGGGAGCCTCTTGGTAAGCGACTTTGTTGAGATATTGTTGTATAGCTCTATTTAATGTTTCTTCGCCTAAATAATCACTTAGGGCATAAAGTACTAAGGAGCCTTTATTATAATGTATGTATTGCTGGTTTTCATTAAACATTAAAGGTTTTTCATTTAATCTTTCTAGCGCCCTTCCACTTAAATAGCTATCGAGGGCATTTTTTAAAAATGTCCTCATTTTATCATTTCCGTATTCTTTCTCTAAAACCTTTAAGGAAACATATTCAGACATACTTTCAGACATGAGTGTAGCCCCTTTTACATTAGCTCCAATAACCTGATGCGCCCACCATTGATGAGCAACTTCGTGAGCACTAATACTAAATGGATAATCTACACCATATTGATCTTCATCATTTACGTCTGCAATAAAGCCAACAGCCTCTGAGTAAGGGATAGTATTTGCAAAAGATTGAGCAAAACCGCCACCGGTTTGGGGAAATTCAATGATTCGTACTTGCCGGTGCTGATAAGGGCTAAATGCTTGAGAACTAAAATCCAGTGCTTTTTTAATACCTAGTATCATTCGATTGATATTAAAATCATGTCCAGGATGGTGATAAACCTCGATGGCAACAGTATCACCATTTTCTCGAAGCCAATAGTCTTCTTGTACGGCAAATTCGGCAGAAATAAAGGAGTAAAAATTCAAAATAGGAGCATCCATTTTATAGTGGAAATATCTACGGTTGTTTTCAGTCCACTCTTTTTCTAAATACCCAGGAGCAATAGCAATTTGATCACTTTTCGTGCTAATAATCGTTTCGAACTCAATCCAATCTGCATCATATGATATGTAATTGTTCATCCTTGCTAAGGAATCAGAAGGATCAGGCATTCGGTCTCTTGGTGGTAAATCGAACTTTTTACGGGATTCCGGACCTATGAGTTCGCCTACTGAGTTATATCCAATTCTAGGTAAAATACTGTTATTCAAGAAAGTGCCATTAGCTAAAACTGGTGAATTATTACGCAATAATTCATTTGGAGTATTTGATAAATTAAATTCAAATTGTATTGAATCACCAGGTTGTAATGGTGGGTAAATCCTAAAAATATCATAATTGAATGTACTGTCTTCAACCAGAAGCTCATTACTGACATTAAAACGAAATTCAGTTTCTAGACTACCATGATCAATGTGTATGGAATCAATAACAGAATCAGTTTTATTCTTTAATGTATATTTACCATTTACTACCAAATCACGACTTTCTGGATAAAGATCCATTTCGACATAAACAGCAGTTATTCGGGGTTGAGGAGTGGATCGAAACTTACCATATTTTTTTTCCCATTCCGCAGCAGAAGCTTCTCGTTCATTTGATGATAATCTCTCGTATTTAATGTTGTCCACATAGTAGATATAAGAGCCTAGGCTGAAAAAAACAGTTAGTAAGCCAATGAAAACACTTAAGTTTAAGGTACTTATTCGTTTCTTAGCTACTATTATACGTTCTTTCCAAGATGGATAAGACCCTCTTGGAAATATCCAATATGCAGAGATAAATAAAGTTACTCCTAGGGCAAGCCAATAAATTCTATATATGAAATATTCGGGAAGGAAGTGTCCATATCCATTCATATCAGAATAGGGCGTGGGTGAGGCTTGATTGAATTTAAACATTATTTGTTCTATGCCAACAGAACCTAAAAAACTCTGCCCTATTGAAACTAAAAGAAGAATAAAAAAACCGATAAAATAATTTTTAAAAACAGTATGAATCGAAAGGGCTAACAAAGACCAAATAAATAGTCCGATGAATTGAATTCCATATAGTTCTTTTATGTACAATCCAATTTCATAACTATAATAACCTTGAACGCTTTGAATAATAATACCCATTATTATTATTGTTGATAATAGTATTATCTGCATAAGACTTATTGCACATAATTTTGCACCAAATATAACCCAAGTTTTTGTTGGGGTACTATGAATCAATGATGCCATCCCTGTAGTATGATCTCTCTGTAAAATCATACCTGTATATAAAAACGTTAGCAAATTGATAAATAATCCGATTATACCGGCACCAAATAGTAATATTTGCCAAGTTACTGGAAGAGTGGGTGTTTCAAGAATAGTATTACTTACAATAATTGTGAGTGCTGCAAAGGATATTGCTAACAGTGCTATTATAATAAA
>PCAT01000013.1 GCA_002730655.1 Balneola sp. | reverse complement strand
TTACAATTTAAGAAGGCTAACTTTATACGATTTTGAACAAGATGAGCCCATACTATATAGTACTGAATTTTGAGTGGCGCACTTAGCCTACCATTAATAATCTAGACCTGGTTGGGTAATATCCGACCCCTCATTCTCCTTTGCTACTTTAACCATGTCGGCCACATCTTTTAAGAGTGCTTTAGCATCAAAGACGATTCCATCTTTTATAGTATATACAACCCCGCCGTGCCGAGTAACTTCATTGTCTTCGTTTACTAGTATAGCACCAGTACCAAATAGGACTTTTAAGTTTGCCATGGGATTAGCATCTACAATTACCATATCAGCCAACTTACCTATTTCAATTGTTCCAAGTTTGTCATCTACCCCAAGTACTTCTGCCCCCTTCAATGATGCTGATTGGAATATCTCTAAAGGATGAAAACCTGCTTCTCGCATGAGCTCCATTTCCTGAATATATCCAAACCCGTATAACTTATAGATGTACCCTGCATCTGAACCTAAGGTCACGCGACCTCCTCTATTTTTATATTCATTTACAAACTCCATCCAGAGCCGGAAATTTTCCTTCCATACAATTTCCTGCTCGGTTCCCCAATCAAGCCAATATGAACCGTGTGAAATTCGGCTAGGTTCGTAAAATCGCCATAGAGAAGGAAGAGTGTATTGTTCATGCCATTCTGCACGTCGTTGAGTCATTAAACTTCTATTAGCTTCATAAATAGTGAAGGTTGGATTCAATGTATAATCTAATTCAAGCATTTCATTCATTACCTCATTCCACTTCTCTGAATAGGGTTCAGCTGCTTGAGCCCATAACCTACCAGCTTCCTCGAACCTATGTTGTTCGTTGTTATAATTGTAATTTAGCGGATAGTTTTGAATGATTCGATCCTCGAAAAGAGCCTCCGGTAGTCCATACCAATGAGTCATACTAGTCAATCCTAATTGAGCGGACCGAAGAGCATTATTGTATACCACGCGGGTCTGTGCGTGATGGGTCATGGTTCCGAGTCCTCGTTTATTTGCTTCATCGATGGCTGCAGCATATACTTCTGGACTCGCGCCAAAAAATTTAATCCCATCTGCGCCAGCATCATCAATCATTTTCACCCATTCGCGTGCATCTTCTGGGGTGATAATCGGGCGATCGAAACTATTTCCAAACCCAATCCAAGCAGAAATACGAGGCGCCGTAATTTTATTTTTTTTGCTGAGTTTTTTATGTCGCAAGGTCCATTCCATACCATTACCTGAACCAGGTTCACGTATTGAGGTTATTCCATGGGCTAGCCAAAGCTTGTATACATATTCAGGTACTGTACCTTGCGCTCCACCGCCTGTATGGGCATGCATATCAAAAAAACCTGGTAGCATATACATCCCAGTTGCATCAATCACCTCAGTATTTTCATCGGCCTGTGGTCGGCGCCGATCATTAATCGGTAAGCCTGGATAACCAACCGTTCTAATGCTACTTATTACATTTCCTTCTACCACTACATCTACTGGGCCAGTTGCAGGGGAACCTGTGCCATCAATAAGATGAACTCCACGAATGATGAGCCGATCATACGGACCGCCACCTTCGCTTCTTTCGGGTGCATCTGGCATTTGCGCATGCAATACTATCGGTAATAGTAAACATAATAGAATTAGAATTTTTTTCATGACAGCTTTTTCTAGTTAATGTAACTGGTTGATGTAATTAAAAACACTGGTTTGTTTTCTAAACAAAATTAAGAGTTAGTATCTTCTGCTAACAATTGGAAAAACCGAGCAGAGGTTTTGATCCCCCTGTAAAAATCTTTTACGTGGAAAGATTCATTGGGCGAATGAATAGCATCGCTAGTCACGCCAAATCCCATAAGTATGGACTCAACTCCTAACACCCGTTTAAAATCGGCAACAATGGGAATAGATCCACCTTCCATGGAAAAAAGAACAGGGGTCTCGTAGACCTCCTCAAACGCTGTGGCCGCTGCCTTTAAACCGTAAAAATTCAAGTCAATGCGTGAAGGATATCCACCATGATGCTCTGTTACCTTTACTTTTACTGTTTTAGGAGCTAAGGACAATACTTGTTGTTCAAATAAACAGGCAATTTCATGAGGATCTTGGTTGGGTACCAGGCGCATACTAATTTTGGCATTAGCTTTTGAGGGGAGTACTGTTTTAGCCCCTTCTCCTTGATAACCACCCCATATGCCATTGACATCGAGTGTAGGTCTGGCAGAAGCCCGTTCAAGCGTACTATACCCTTTTTCACCGTGAACAGCATCCACGTCTAAGGAAGATTTATAAGCTATTTCGTCAAAAGGTAAATCAGCCATTGCCTCTCGGTCTTCTGGTGTTAAGGCTTCTACTTTGTCATAAAATCTGGGAATTTGAACAACGCCATCTTTGTCTTTCAACTGAGCAATAATTTCACAAAGTACATTCAAAGGATTTTCCACTGCACCTCCATAGACCCCAGAATGTAAATCTCTATTTGGGCCAACTACTTCAACTTCCATATAAGCTAACCCTCGAAGTCCAAAAGTAATGGATGGTTGATCGAGTCCAAACATGGAGGTATCAGAAATAAGGACCATATCACACTGTAGCATGTCCTTATGTGATTCAATAAAGGGGACCAAATTGGGTGATCCAATTTCCTCTTCTCCTTCTAACAGAATCTTGATATTCACCGGAATACCACCGTCTGTTTCGATTAAAGATTGAAGGGCTTTTACATGAGTAAAAGATTGTCCTTTGTCATCACTAGCGCCTCTGGCATAAATCTTACCTTCTTTAATGGTGGGCTCAAAGGGTGGAGTATCCCATAAGTATTCTGGATCGGAAGGCTGAACGTCATAGTGGCCATAGATTAAAACTGTGGGCCGGTCATCAAAAGGACAATGTTCCCCATATACGATGGGGTGCCCTTGGGTTTCATAGCGTTCTACTCGTGAAAGCTTTAACGAATTAAGCTGGTTTAGCAAAAAATCTGCTGCCTGTTCTATCGCCATTTTTTGGGACGAATCGGTACTTACACTCGGTATCCTTAGAAAGGTGAATAGTTCATCTAAGAAGTGCTCTTTACGCTGTTCAATAAATTCGTTAGTCGTCATTTTTTGTTGAATTAATAGGGATTATGAATTGTATATGTTCTACCCAATATATCTTTCAATGCCACTCTGTAAAGGTAGTTTAATGTGACATTATTCTCTAATTAAAGTCTGTAAAGCTAATGAATTCGTAGAGTTTGGTCTAGTACCCATCCCGTTTGGCCGTTACTGAGTTGAATAAAGCGCCAACCTTTAATAGAGTCCACGGAAAAGTCTACCCGGCAGTCATATCCTTCATAACCAATGACCAGTAATTCACCTGATTTTGAAGGGGAATTCCTCACATTCACTTCCTGTGCAATAATAACGGCTTGGCTATACTTTTCAGTGCGGTAATCTATACCAATGGCCAAACTTAAACTGGTAACAAAAAAGAATAAGGAAGTCCAAGAGCCTTTTATAATCATAGGTGTATGCCGCTTCGCAGATGATTTCTTGCTACGGTTAGATGCGTTTCCAAACCAGTTGAACAACTGTAAAATTACCGACAGGCTTAAGAAAAAAAATGCCACCCAGAACAACCATAGACTTCCCCAATTATGTTCGATATAATCTAAAGCTGTATCCCATGGTAGTGGCGGTAAAGTAGCAGCTTGCCGGCTGAATTGACTTTCTAGATACAGCAATGCTTCAACGGCTGCGGTCTCTGTGGTGGGTTCTTCTACAGCTTTTTGGAGGTAAAATTTTGCCAGGCCTAAGGAATCTAATTCAACCGCAGTAATAGCCATATTTAAAAATAATTCTCCTGAATAAAATCCGCTTTGTTCGATAAGCTTAAATTTCTGAAGAGCGATTTTGTATTTAGCCTGTTCTAAATCAAAGGTAGCCTCCTCAAAGCTAGATTGCGCCTGGAATGCTGAGAGTATGGAGTCTTTTAAATTTTGTGTTAATTCTTGAGTGGCTGTTTTTTCAAATGGTGATGATGTTTTCTGTAATATTGTGGTTGTCTCTAGCGACGTTGATGTTGCATGTGACTTCGTCTTAGCTTCGGATGATGAAGAAAACACATAGAAAATCAGTAGTAATGCCAGGTACCAAGATTTATTAGGCTTCAAGATACCCTTGAGAAAAGTAAGTGTTGCTTTGCTTTTCAGCATTGATTTGTTGTGTAGCATTATTTCAGCACCCGTTCAAGTTCTAGAATAGTTTCTTTAGCAAGATGAATATCCATTAGTACATCCGAGGTAGAACTAATGGGTGCGTAGGATATAGTATCACATTTTGTTAAGATATTTTTGCAACGCTCGAATGCTGCAGGTGACATAGCTTTAAACTGTTTTTCTAGTCCTTCTAGCAATTCCTGGGTTGACCAGCCAGCAGCATGCATTCCACAACGACTGGTTATGTATGCGCCAAGGATGTGATAGAGCTCGTGATAGCATTCTTTTATAGTATTCTTGTCGTTTGTGTTTTGTTTCTCAGCCTTAGTGTAAAGCTCATCCAAAGTACTTTTTGCTGTCTTTAGCGCACCTCTTTTTCGTGCAAAATTATGATCATTTTGTAGACGATCATGGTATTTTTTAACAAAGAATCCTGTGACTAGGCCAGCCAAAGGAAGAAATAAAAAAAGTAGTAAAAGGGGTTGTTCAGCTATCCCATTCCTTGAGTGATGCTTCCAGGCCACTAATCCAGCCATAGGTTTAATCTCGAATTGTAGCATTTCAGTGGTTGAACGTACAGCGTTAGCATCTCGAACAACATTGAGGCTCTGAACTGGAAGACCAATTGCTTTATACTCTTTGGCGATTGGATCAAAGTATACAAGCTGGGTAGGCGGAATTGTGTAGCTTCCCTCATTACGCGCAATTACTATATCAGTAAAGGTTTTTGTTCCGGAAATGGTTGAACCGGCTCGTTGGATGGAACTACTTTCTTGTGGATTGTACTGTTCAAATTCAGCTGGATAGACATAGTCAGGAGATTGAATTAGAGGGAGATTCCCAGTTCCCGATATGAGAGTGGTAATTTCAATACTTTCTCCAACTAGGGCTTCAGCCGGTTTGATACTGCGCTCTATTTGGAATGTTCCAACGGCTGAAAGGAAGAGGTTGTTTTCTGTGCTCTGATAGGCGGGGAGCGGGTTAACGGTTATTTCGGTTGGGGGTGTTTGAATATTTTTCCGCTCCTGACCTAAGCCGAAACTAAAAATATCTTGACGGCTGTTGCGTTTTTGAATTAAGACAGTAATCTCAAATGGGCTTAGGACTAGCTTGCCTCGTTTACTTGGGAAGAGGGCGTACTGCAAAAGTCTAGCTCGTTGATACCGCTCTCCTTCAACTAAGGTAGATGTAGCACGAGTCTGCTGGGTATTTTCAAGTTCTTCTTTCCAAAAGCCTTCTGCTTTCCAGCCTGGACTTGCTTGGTATGACCGAACCTCAATGGTATTTTTGAAATACAATACGACATCTACAACAATTTGTTCACCCAAGAAGGCCGTGGTTTTGTTGGGCTCTAACCTGACAAATATATCTGGATTAGCCCCATTATTTTGTTGTGAATTCGCTGGATCTAATACCCGAAAGGAAATAGGTTCCGTACGGTAAATTTCACCGTTAACGGTAATATTAAAGGAAGGAAGGGTATAGTTGCCAACCTGAGTTGCAACAAATTGATACCCATAGGTGTAGGTTACACTAGGGCGACCATTTACATACTGAATACTCTGCCCTTGTCTATTTGAACCGCTTATCCACCGGAGGCCAGGTACATCAAGTACAGTTGGGCGATCAATGCTGTTTAAACTTCTACCGGAGATAATGAACTCTAGGAGTACCGATTCACCATTGAATATATTGGTTTCAGACAGTTTGGCCTGTACCTGAATAGGGGTATTTTGTGCCCAAGTAAAGCTGGATATACTCGCGAGAAAAAAGAGAAGTAGATACGGTAGAGATTTACCAATCTTTTTCATGTGTCTTTCCGCCTTTGGTTTTAGCTTTTTTGAATTCCTTTAATAATTCTTTTTCTTTTTGAGCTAATGCCAGCAGGATTTTTTGGGCCTCTTCTTTGCTTAAATCTTTCAGTTCTTCTGCTTGAGCACGCTCACTTGAATCGGAATCGTCTGGAGCCTGTTCATCTTGGCTTTGACCCTGATCGTCATTTTCCGACTCTTGTTCTTCACTTTCTGAGTTTTGCTCGTTTTGCTCTGAGTTTTCTTCGTTTTCTTGTTGTTCTGAATTCTGCTCAGAATTTTCTTCATTTTGATCCCCGTTATCTTGTTCATTCTGGCTATCCTGATTCTGCTGTTGCTGCTGCTGTTCTTTCAACTGCTCATATAGATTTTGGAGTTTCAGGTCATACGGATAACGTTCTAATCCACTTTCTACAGCACTAATGGCAGCCTTTAAGTTGTTGTAGATGAATTGTTGCGCACCTTGATGAAAGTAACTTTCTGCAGGAGGGATGTTAGCTTGAGTTTGTCCAAAAAGAGATTGAGGCACGGAGCAAACCGTTAAAACTAGCACGAAGGAGTAAACAGCATAGATGAACCTTCTTCCTGTGTTATTGTAATCGGATATGAGCAAAAAAGAGGGTTTGAGCATAGAAATCATGGATGTAAGTGTGTCTGGTCGGATAATAACAAACTAGCTTAGTTTTCAGCTTGTTCTATCTGGTTAACTGCACCAATACGACTAATAAACGAATCATAATATCTAACCGTTTCATCTACTTCTAAAGCCTCTTGCATTAGATTTAAAGCGGAATTATATAGTGATTTATTGACGAGGGTATCGGCTTGTTCTTTTATCGCTTTAGCATAAACACTTGGTTTAGGTGGAGGTTCCTGGTTTTCATTTTGATCTTGATTCTTCTCATTATTGTCTTCTTCTTCAGAAGCTTTCATCAAAGCATATTCATAATTGAACTGGCCTTCGCTATCTAACGGAAGTTTTTGTAAAGAAGCTCGTAAGTGTTTCATTGCCGGCTTCCATTGCTCATTTTCAGCCAAAACAGTTCCGATATTGTAGTCTGCCAAAGCTTTTAGGAGGTCGTCATCCGTGTAACTTTTTGCTTGCATGAATACCTTTATAGCTTCCTCAATTTCACCCAACTTAGTTAAAGTATTACCTAAGTTGAACAAAATTTCAGCATTATTGGGGTCTTGATCTAAGGCAGAATAAAACCAAGTTTTTGCACTCTCATAGTCTCCATTTTCATAAGATTTATTAGCCTTACGAGCATCTGGATTAATAACATTTGATCCTAAAAAAAGTAGTATAGCCCAAGTAAATGTCGTCATTTTATGCATTTTTGTTGAAAATATTCAATTAATCAAGTGTATTCATAGTTTCCTCATCCATTAGTAGATTCGTAAACACATTAGTNACATCATCGTTTTCTTCAAATTTTTCAATCATANTAAANTTAGCGCNNGCCATTTCAGCGTCTANTTTTGTTTCCGTNGTAGCTNCTCTAACGAGTTCTGCTTGTTCAATAGTATATCCGGCAGTTTCTAAGTTANTTCGCACACTAAAGAGTTCTGTCCGTTCCGTCATAACCATAAAAAGTGTGGCACCTTTTTCTATTATAACATCTTCAGCACCTGCTTCAATTGCCGCTAAGAGAAAATTTTCTTCATCTAGTCCTTTAGCTGGCAGACTAATCATTCCTTTTTGCTCAAATAAAAATGAAACAGAACCATTGATACCCATGTTACCACCATATTTGGTGAAAATATGCCGAACTTCACTCACTGTCCTATTATTGTTATCGGTGGTTGCCTCAATGTAATATGCTATACCCCCAGGACCGTATCCTTCAAAACTAACTTCTTCAAAGCTAGAACCGTCATCTGACTCACCAGTACCACGCTTAATGGCGCGCTCTATGTTATCTTTAGGAAGATTACAACTTTTGGCATTTTCTACGGCTAAAGTAAGTCTTGGATTTCCAGATGGATCACCCCCCCCTTCTTTAGCGGCAACCGTAAGTTCTTTTATGATCTTTGTAAAGACTTTAGAGCGTTTTGCATCTTCTTTAGCTTTTTTATGACGAATATTCGCCCATTTAGAATGTCCTGCCATATGTAAAAATTTTTAGATTCTGAATATAGCAATTTGAACTTCGCTATAAAACATTCAAGCAAACAATTGAATTCGAAGCAGAAAAAATCATTTGTATCCGTGTAGGACATAAAATTCGTTGGAAGAAATAATATTTTGGAACGCTATTTAGTGTATTTTTGTATTCATTACACTTTATTACAAAATTGCTAAATAGTTGCTATTCACCTAGTAGTAAGATTCTATGAATATTGGTATTGTTTGTTATCCTACCTTTGGGGGAAGTGGAGTAGTAGCCACTGAATTGGCTAAAATATTAGCCCAGCAAGGACATACCCTACATATTTTGAGTTACGCTCGCCCAACCCGCCTAGAAGAACACAACACCAATATATTTTACCACGAGGTGTCAATAAATTCATATCCGCTTTTTGAATATCCACCCTATGCCTTAGCATTGGCTTCACAAATGGTGAATTTGATTGAATTTGAGCGTTTAGATTTGTTACATGTGCATTATGCCTTGCCTCATGCCACAAGTGCCTATTTAGCCCGGCAGATTATGACAGAGCGTGGGCTTCATGTGCCTATAGTAACTACGTTACATGGAACAGATATAACATTGGTTGGAAAAGATCCAAGCTATAAGCACGTGGTTGAGTTTTCTATCGATAAGAGTAATGGTGTGACGGCTGTTTCGGAGTATTTAAAGCGGGAAACTTACGAGAATTTCGACATTAAACAAGAGATTAAGGTTATTCCAAATTTTATCGATTTGGAACGATTCAAAGCAACTGATCAAACAGAACTGAAAAAGGAATTAGCACCAAAGGGTGAAAAAATAATTGTGCATGTTTCTAACTTTAGAAAAGTTAAAAGAGTGCCAGTTGTAATACAAATTTTTGCTAAAACCTTGGAAAAAGGTATCTCCGCGAAATTGGTTTTGGTTGGTGATGGACCTGATAGGCAAGTAGCAGAGAAGCAATGTCGAAGCCTTGGTATTTGCGAACATGTCCATTTTATGGGGAAATGGGAACGAGTAGAAGATATTCTCTCAATTGCTGATTTATTTCTTATTCCATCAGGTTCCGAAACTTTTGGATTGGCAGCCTTAGAAGCGATGAGCTGTTCGGTCCCAGTAATTAGCTCAGATATTGGTGGTCTACCGGAAGTTAATATTCATGGAGAGACTGGATATTTTTGCGCTCTGGATGATGTGAATTGTATGGCAGATTATGCTGTTCAAATTTTGAGTACCCCAATTTTACATTCTACTTTAGCAAAAAATGCAAGGAAGCGTGCTGAGCAATTTAACGAAAACCATATAGTACTTCAGTACGAAGGTTTCTATGAGCACATTCGATCAAGTTCGAATAAATCTAGTTAAACTCTATCCTTATTAAAGGCTTTTAATATTATCTTTAGGCTAGAACTTTTGATACCTCATCTGCGGCCTCTTTTAGCAATACTGCTGAAATTACGTTTAGGTCGGAATTATCAATGATTTCTTTTGCTTTAGCTGCATTAGTGCCTTGTAGACGCACTATGATGGGGATATTAGTAACTTTTTCTGCAATCACTGGATCTTTAACAGCCTCAATAATACCGTTTGCAACTCGATCGCAACGTACAATTCCACCAAAAATATTTATTAATATCGCTTTGACATTTGGGTCATCCAAGATAATTCGGAAACCATTTTTAACCGTCTTCACATTGGCTCCACCACCCACATCAAGGAAGTTCGCAGGCTCTCCACCGGATAATTTAATAATATCCATTGTTGCCATTGCTAAGCCCGCCCCATTTACCATACACCCTACGTTTCCATCCAGTTTAATGTAGTTTAGGTCATATTTCTGAGCTTCTAATTCGAGTGGATCTTCTTCAGATTCGTCTCGTAGTTCGGATATATCAGAATGGCGAAACAAGGCATTATCATCAAAGCTAACTTTAGCATCGAGTGCAATAATTTCTTGGTCAGGCGTTAAGATCAATGGGTTAATTTCTATCATGTCAGCATCTGTTCTCAGAAAGGCATTATAGATTCCCATAATAAATTTGATGCCTTTTTTAAGAGCGGCGTCCTTTAAACCTAGGCTGAATGCGAGCATTCTAGCTTGATTTACTTGTAGAGGCATGCCAGGTTCAACCCATGCTTTTATAATTTTTTTAGGTGTTTCCTCAGCTACTTTCTCAATTTCAACTCCACCTTCGGTTGATACCATAATTACATTTTTGGATACAGCTCGATCCAATAGAATGCCTAAGTAAAACTCTTGTTCAATATCAACTCCGTCTGTAACATATAATCGTTGGACCAACTGTCCAGATGGGCCTGTTTGAATGGTAACTAATACATCATTCAGTAGAGATTCTGCAGCTTCCCGTACCTCTTTGATACTTTTACAAAGAATTACCCCTTTGGCGTTGTTCTTTTTTGTTCGACCCTTTCCTCTACCACCTGCGTGTATTTGTGCTTTAACCACAAATAAAGAAGTACCATCTGTTTTAAGTTCTTCAGCTGCCTTAACGGCACCTTCAACTGTAGATGTGGAGATACCTTTAGGGACAGGTACTCCGTAAGAGGCTAAAATTTCTTTGGCTTGATATTCGTGAATTTTCATAGAAGCAGTACTTGGTAGTCGATTAGTAAGATTGAAATAAGCCTTATTTGAAACTATCTTGAGAGATATTTTTTAGAGCATTCTTTAAGAATGTAAAAATAACTAGTTTATAGAGTAAATAAAAGAAAGATTACTCAAATTTTCGATAGGATGAAGGTGTTATTTGTAATAGGAACCCGCCCTGAAGCCATCAAATTGGCACCAGTTATTTTGGAGTGCCAAAAAAAGAAGGGTATTCAGGCTTTAGTGTGTTCTACAGGGCAGCATAAAGAATTGTTGAACAACGCATTTGAGCAGTGGAGTTTAATACCTGATATCGAATTAGATGTGATGCAAGCTGGGCAGGGACTCAATGAACTTCTATCTAAACTATTAAGTCAATTGGATATAGTACTGAGGGATGCCAAGCCCGACTGTGTTGTGGTTCAGGGAGATACTAGCAGTTGTTTAGCAGGGGCACTAGCATCATTTCAACGTAAAATTCCTGTCTATCATGTGGAGGCTGGACTTAGAACCAATGACAAATCAGCTCCTTTTCCTGAGGAGCTGAACAGGCAGATTGTTAGTAGAATTGCCAATGTCCATTTTGCCCCCACAGAAAAAAATAAGCAGACTTTACTGAGAGAGGGCATTTCTGATAATGACATAGTGGTAACGGGTAATACTGTTATTGATGCATTGATGATGTGCCAAAAAAAAATGACTCCTGAATCCAACCCCGAGATTCTAAAGCTTCAGGGTATTTATGAACCAAAAAAGAAACTGCTATTAGTGACTGGGCATCGCAGAGAGAATATGGGAGCCGGCTTTTTGGAATTAATAGATGCTTTGCGTGAACTAGCCTCTAACCCGTCTCTACAAATTATTTATCCTCTCCATTTAAACCCAGCTGTACGGGAACCCATGATTCAAGCTTTGGGGAAAACAGATGGAATTTTTTTGATCGAAGCTTTAGGATATGAGGCCTTTGTTTGGTTAATGTCGAAGTCATTTTTAATTATTAGCGATAGTGGTGGTGTACAGGAGGAGGCACCATCATTAAATAAACCGGTACTGGTACTTCGTGAGCAAACCGAGCGAGAAGAGGCAATTGAGGCGGGGACGGTGAAACTAATTGGTACTTTCAAAGAAGCAATCGTGCATGGTGTACAAGA
>PCAT01000106.1 GCA_002730655.1 Balneola sp. | reverse complement strand
AAACTTAAAAAGCCCTTATCATTGCGATAGGGGCTTTTTATTATGTGATATAAATCACGTCTTTTAACTACATAAATTAAACTCGAACGTTCGGTCGATAGTGCTTTGAAATTCAGTATTATTTTCATAATTTTTATAAAAATTTTGTGTGTTTTAATTAATATCTAAAAAGTTTAATTAATTTATTTAAAGTTCGGGGAGGAACTACAATGAATAATCAGCTTATCTCTAAAATTTCTATATCTTTTTTTATGTTCTTATCTTTATCATTTTCGCAGGTAAATGATGGTCGTTCAGACTGCGCCTCAGATCAATTTGATTGCGGAAATGGTGAATGCATTCGTGCAGATTATGAGTGTGATGGATCAAATGAATTCGGAAATGCATCATGGGGAGCTGATTGCTCTAATGGTGCAGATGAAAATCTAGCATCATGTTGCTCTACAGAGATATATAGTAATCTCGATATTTGTGCCGATAGTTGCGCAGATTCAAACTGTGGATATTATTTGCAATTTGGAGATTTTTCATGCGAGTCTCTTGAAGAGTCAAATTATGATTGTTCTTTATGTGAAACGGAAGGAGCGTGTGCTGCACACCAAGGACCTCAGGTAGGTGGTCTATGCTATAATATAACATATGAGAATTACGAAGGAATTTTTGATTGCGATCTTGTATGTAGAGAAAACGGACCTGATGATAATGATACTTGTGATGAAGAGTTTAATTGTCAGGAGTTTAATTTTGATAGTGAAACTTGTTTTTGTGATGATTCAGAGGATGCGACAGTATGTAATTTTGGAGCTCTAGGTAAATGTCAATATTTAGATTGTGCTAATGTTTGTGGAGGAACTTCAGTGGAAGATTGCGCAGGTTCATGCGGAGGGTCTGCAATAGTCGATGATTGCGGTATTTGCTCAGGAGGTACAACTGGATTAACTCCAAATGATAATAGTTGTGGGTTTCCTAACGATTGCCAGGCTTGTTTGTGCACCGTATCCGAAGCAGCGTTGGAAGAAATATCAATCCCATCTGGAAATTGTGCATCAATAGCTGAGGCGTGTAATAATGGATGGCCGTCTCATGAGTGCGCTTTATGTCATACACAAGACCAAGATTTCATGTATGCAGGATTTATGGGTGTATGCTCTGATGCTTGTGGTGATGATTGGACAGATGATTTAGATTTCTGCTTTCTAAATAGTGATTCAGTTAATTTCAATAATTCATGTCAACTTGGTGGATTAGGGAGCTTAGCATTCGATGGGAATTGTGATGAGCCAGATTATTGTGCTTTTGGAACAGATTGTGTGGATTGCGGCACATGTGATCTTGATTGTTCAGAATATCCAGGGGAGTTTTGTGAATGTGCGCTTACAACCGATGGTGGAACATTAACAGGGGGTAATGATCGTGTGGATTTATATCATGAAGTAATCATACCTGAAAATACTCTTTCTGCGGAAATATCTCTTTGCGGAACTAACTTTGATACATCGATGCGTGTATATAATGGTGGGTGTGCTTATAATGGTCTTTTTCCTGCTGGAGGAGATATCAATTATATTGCATATAATAAAGATGGATGTGCTGGTTTTGATAATGGTACACCTGATGACCCATCAGATGATGGATCAGCATTGGCTTCTCTTATTACGTTAGATAATCCAGATGCAGGTACATACATAGTTAAAATTGGACCTTACAGCGCTTGGACTGGAGTAGGAGATGGAAACTATGTCTTTTCTGTGACCTTAGATATTGAATGTGATAACGCGGATTGTGCTGGCGAATGTGGAGGAAGTGCTGTAGTAGACGCATGCGGTGTATGCAATGGTGATAATTCTACTTGTGCTGGTTGTGACGGTATCCCAAACAGTGGGTTGCAATTTGACTGTTCAGGTGTTTGTGGTGGTAGCGATTTTGATAGTCAAGATTGCACTGGCGAATGTGGAGGAAGTGCTGTAGTAGACGCATGCGGTATTTGTAATGGTGATAATTCCACTTGTGCTGGTTGTGATGGTATTCCAAACAGTGGATTAATTTTTGATGCGTGTGGTGTTTGTGGTGGTCCCGGAGCTATTTATGATTGTGGATGCTCAGAAATACCAAATGATTTTTGTGATTGTAATGGCAATGTTCTTGGCTGCGATGATGTTTGCGGTTCAGGATTAGTTGAAGACGAATGCGGTGTTTGTAATGGTACCAGTTCATTTCCAGTTAATGCAAATGGTTGGCAAGTATCTGTAAATGTTGATGGAAATGCTGTTGCATGTAATGTTGACTATTTGTATGGTACTGATGATACTTCTTATATTGAAAATATTCATTATCAGTTTCTATCTGGTTTAGATGCACCTAATAATTATAGTTTTGAAGATTGTGCAACAGAATGTGAAAATACTCAAAATTGTACTTCATTTGACTATATGTCTATTAATGGTAGCTGCTTATTATGGTTTGATGGCGCATGCGATTTATCGAATGAATTTGTGGACGGATACTTTGAGATAACGGAACCAAACTTTACAAGGTATAATTATGTTTTTACAGGACAATGTTCATGTGATGGTTTGACTCTAGATTGCACTGGCGAATGTGGAGGTACATGTGATTCATGCGATTGCAACGGTGTGTGTGGGGGAAGTGCTGTAGTAGATGATTGTGGTGAATGTGGAGGAGATAATACATCGTGCATCGATACATGCGGAGTAGTAAATGGAGAGAATGTTTGCTGGGATACGTATGATTGTGATCCGAGCGGTTCAGGAACTTATGTAACTTGTCCAGTAGGTGCAGATTTTTTGTGTGCTCCAACAGATTTGGATTGCTATTTAGATAATAATGGTTGTGATGGTACAACAGGAGTACCCGATTGCGATGGATCAATGAGATGTTGTCCTACAGATTGGTTAGGTGATGGATTTGCTGATTGTGGAAATCAAATGTTTGGTTGCGACTTATCTTGCTATGGTAATGATAATGGTGATTGCGAAGAAGACAGTGCCGCTTTTTCTTGGTACTGCAGTGAAAGTGAAATCTATTATCCGACGGAAACAGCGTGTAATTACTGGTGTATTGTAGAGTGTACAGCAAACTTAAATGCAGCCGCTCCTAATGACTTGGTTAGATATAATCCTAGAAAAAGCGAGTATCTTTTACCTGAAGAACAATCTTCACGATCTGAATGTGAATTTGCTGTTGGGCCAGAAGCAGACTGTTTGGGTGAGTGTGGTGGTAATGCCATCGTTGATGAATGCGGATATTGTGGTGGACCGAGCTCAGAATATGCCTGTGTTTGTGACGAAAGTGGTAACGATTGCTCAGTTCAGTGTGCTGTGGAAGAAAATTGTTTAGGTCAATGTGGCGTCGACATTGATGACGCTTATTGTAATAATTTAGCAGGCAATTTGATTACAGCTGGAGGGTTTCAGAATTTAGTCATCAGCGCTGAACAAAAAGTCATTGCTTGGGGACGAAATAATAATGGTGAGATAAATGTACCTTCAGACTTAACAGACGTTATAAAAGTTGAAGCTGGAGAGTATCACTCTCTTGCCTTAAAATCAGATGGAACCGTTGTCGCTTGGGGTGAGGATAATCAGAATCAATGTGATGTTCCACAAGATTTAAGCAATGTGATTGATATTGCTGGAGGAGAAGATCATTCTTTAGCATTAAAATCAGATGGAACCATTGTTGGTTGGGGGCGTAATAACGAAGGTCAATTGAGCTTTCCATTAGACTTAGATAATGTAATNTCTATTGCCTCNGGAGATGATCACGCTCTTGCNTTAAAATNAGATGGAACNGTTGTNGCTTGGGGAAATAATAATAGAGGTCAAACTGAGGTACCTACTGACCTAACCGATGTCGTTGCAATTTCTGCCGGTAGAGAATTTAGTCAAGCTTTAAAGCTGGATGGAACGGTTGTTGCTTGGGGGCGAAATTACTCGTCTTCAACCGAAATACCTTCAGATTTAGATGATGTTGTTGATATTGTTTCTGGTGAATGGTTTAGTCTTGCATTAAAGTCGGATGGAACGGTTGTTGCTTGGGGACGTAACAATCAAAATCAATGTGATATACCTGAAGGCTTAACAGATGTAATTGCTATTTCAGCTGGTCACGAGCACAGTCTAGCACTGAAAAAAGATGGTACTCTAGTAAGTTGGGGTAGAGATAATGAGGGTCAGTTGAACAATCCTTATGTTCCTGAACAGCTAACTTTTGCTATAGTTTGTGATGAAAGCGGTAATTTATACGATTGTTCTGGTGTATGCGGTGGAGACTTAGAGTATGACGGTTGTAACTTTTGTGGATCTCCTCAATTAGAGAGTGATGAATTTTCAAACTATGACTGCGTATGTGATGGAGATGATTGTAATTTAGAATGTTCTGTTGAAGAAAGTTGTGGAATGTGTGGTGTTACAGTTGCTAATCAAAATTGTTTGAGTAATCAAAACAAAGAGCTTATTGCAGTAACGCAATATTCAAGTATGTTCATCAATTCTGATGGAAGTATTCATGTTTGGGGTAGAGATAATTACGGTCAAATTTCAAGCATACCTGATATGAATGATATTATTGATGTTTCTGGAGGTTATAATCATTTATTAGCTGTTGACTCATTAGGCAATACCTATGCTTGGGGTAGAGATAATTATGACCAAGCTACTGTTCCAGATTCATTATCAGACGTAGTTGATGTATCAGGAGGTTATTATCATAGTTTAGCCCTTAAATCAGATGGAACGGTTGTTGCTTGGGGACGAAATAATAATGGTCAGACAAATGTACCTTTTGACTTGGATGAAGTTGTAGAAGTTGAAGCAGGGGGATACTTTAGCTTGGCGTTACAATCAAATGGAAACGTTGTGGCGTGGGGTTCAAACAATTATGAACAGTTAAACGTAGAAGACTTAACGGATATTGTAGCTCTTTCAGCAGGAGAAAATCATGCTGTAGCCCTTAAATCAGATGGAACGGTTGTTGCTTGGGGACGAAATAATAATGGTCAGACAAATGTACCTTCAGATTTAGATAATGTAGTAGCATTAGCATCAGGTTGGAATTTTTCTGTTGCTCTTAAATCAGATGGAACTGTAGTAGGTTGGGGCAGTAATGGAAGTGGACAAATTGATGTTCCTGAAGGATTATCTAATATAGTGGCGATTTCAGCTAAGCCTGATGGGCATGTTATTGCATTAAGGTCAGATGGGCAAATAGTTGGTTGGGGACGAAATTCATATGGTGAGTCAGATTCACCTAACATACCAACGGTCGGTTCAATTGATATTCCTTGCGATTTAAATAATAATTTTTATGATTGTTTGGGTTCTTGTGGCGGAACCTCGGATTATGATGGCTGTGGATTCTGCGGAGGACCAAGCGATGATTTTGTTTGTTCATGCATAGATGATGATTGTAGTCTAGAATGTGCTACAGAAGTTGGTTGTGCTGGTTTATGTGGTTTAGATTTATCTGACAACTATTGCATCTCAAACCAGCAAAATAATCTCATTGCGGCAGGCGGTTATCACAGATTGGCTATAAATTCTGATAGTACTGTTGTTGCTTGGGGTAGAGATGATAGCGGAGAAATTAATGTTCCAGAAGATTTGTTAAGTGTNGTCAAAGTTGCAGCTGGCAGGCACCATTCCCTNGCCCTCAAATCAGATGGAACCGTTGCTGCTTGGGGATATAATAATCGTGGCCAAACAGACATTCCTCNAGGTTTATCGAATGTAATAAATATTGATGGAGGATACGAGCANAGTATCGCTTTAANGTTTGANGGTACTGTTGTTGAGTGGGGTNGATTTGATGGTGGATGGATTCAAACTCCTTCAGATTTAAATAATGTGATTGACATTGCCTCAGGTAATTGGCATAATCTTGCACTTAAATTTGATGGAACTGTTTCAGCTTGGGGTTACAATAATAGAGGTCAAGCTAATGTTCCTGAAGGTTTAAATAATGTGATTGCGATCGATGGAGGTTATGAGCATAGCATTGCTCTTAAATCAGATGGTACTGTTGTTGAGTGGGGTCGATTTGATGGTGGATGGCAAGAAATGCCAGAAGATTTATCAGATGTTATTTCCATTTCTTCTGGATGGTATCATAATCTTGCTTTAAAATCAGATGGAACTGTGGTTACATGGGGATATAACGGATATAATCTTCAAAGCATTCCGGATGGATTAGATAATGTTGTTGCAATTGCAGCTGGTGGAGAGCATAGTCTCGCGTTACAATCAGATGGTACCTTGGTATCTTGGGGATATACCGGAAATGATGTTCAAGTTCTACCAATTAAATTAGATGAGTTAACATTTTCAATAGCATGTGATTTAGATGGTAGCTTATATGATTGTGCTGGTGAATGCGGAGGAGACCTAGAGTATGATGGATGCAATTTCTGCGGAGGACCATTATCAGATTATGTTTGCGAGTGCGATGAGAATCTAAGTTGCGCTCTTGAATGTGTTGGTGAAACTAATTGTTTAGGTTTATGTGGTGAAGTTTCTGATGAAATTTGTCTAGCACAACAAAACAATAATTTAATTGCAACTGGTGCTTATCATTCATTTGCTATAACATCTGATCAGAAATTAGTTGGATGGGGTCGCAATAATGAGGGAGAGACCTCCGCACCACAAGGTCTTGAAAATGTAATTGATGTTGCTGGGGGTCGTCATCATTCACTCGCTCTTAAGTCAGATGGAACTGTAAGCGCTTGGGGATGGAATCCTTATGACCAAACATTAGTTCCGCAAGGATTAGAAGATGTCGTTTCGATTTCGGCAGGATACTATCATTCACTCGCTCTTAAGTCAGATGGAACTGTAAGCGCTTGGGGATTAGATGAATATGATACTGTGTCTGGTGCAGATTACTTACGCGATATTGTTGCAATCGATGCTGGGGAGCATCGTCATTCTTTAGCAATTACAAAAGAAGGTAAAGTAAAATCATGGGGATATAATCCATATGGCGAAACTGATGTGCCTTTAAATTTAAATGACGTAGTTCAAGTATCTGCTGCATACCATAGTAGTTTTGCTCTTAAGTCAGATGGAACTGTAATTGGCTGGGGGAATAATAATAATAATATTTTAGATATACCTGAAGATTTGTCTGATGTTATTGCGATAGATGCGGGTTATTGGCATGTTCTTGCCTTAAAGTCTGATGGAAGTGTTGTTACATGGGGCTGGGATGGTTATGATCTTCAAACTATACCTGATGGATTAGGTGATGTTATAGCTATAAGCGCTTCCGGAGATGGTCATAGTATGGCTCTAAAAGCTGATGGTACTTTAGTTGGATGGGGTAGAAATAATGAGCAGCAAATAACCATACCTGATAATCTAATTTTTGGCATCCCATGTGATGAATTTGGCACTCTTTATGATTGTCAGGGAACATGTGGACTGGTTGATTTTGATGATTGCGGAGTATGTGACGGTCCGGGAGCAATATATGAGTGTGGCTGTACTGACATTCCTGAAGGTGATTGTGATTGTTCAGGTACAAGCGTGTTTGATGTTTGTGGTGATAGTAATTTAGAACCAGAAGGAGGAAGCTTTTTAGCTGAATACTTTACATACGATTCAAACTTTACTAATAGCATAGGATCAGTTTTTGTTGACTCTATTAACTTTCCTGGTTGTGGTGATTTTCCAGAGCTTAGCCAATGTGATGACTTTGAAGTAAGGTGGACTGGAACCATCTATGCTTCAATTTCAGGAAGTTATAATTTTAGGTCCGTAACTGATGACGGTGTAAGATTATATATTAATGACCAAAAGATAATTGATGATTGGGAGGATCAAGGCGACACATCAAATGATTTTACAATTCAATTAGATTCAGGAATGCATGATTTAAGAATGGAGTACTACGATCAAGGAGGAGGTGAGACTGCATATTTATATTGGACTCCACCAGGTGAGGATGAAGATTTTGTTCGAGCTGCATTAGTTGGATTTTGTGACTGCGAATGCAATCAGCTTGATTGTTTAGATGAGTGTGGTGGTGACGCTATTGTTGACGAATGCGGGCAATGCGATGGAACTGGAACAGGAGAAGGATTCTGCGACTGCAATGGAAATGTGCTCGGTTGCGATAATGTTTGTGGTTCTGGCTTAGTTGTTGATGAATGTGGTGTTTGTGATGGAAGCGGCCCCTCTGAAAATTACAACTGCGATGGAGAGTGTATTGCAGAAACTGATGAAGGTTGTGAATGTGGCTTAATTGAGGATGAATGTGGGGTATGCGGAGGCAGTGGACCTGCTCAGAATTACAACTGTGATGGTGAATGTTTGGAAGGAGCTGAAGATTGCTTTGGTAATTGTGGCGGTTCAGGGATAATCGATCCCGATGGTGACTGTTGTTTTGAAAGTCAAACAGATGCTTGTGGGTTATGTAATGGATCTAATATTTGTGCAGATACGCACGTTTGTGGAGCGATACCTTCACCGGGAACAACATGGGTGACGTGTCCAGTTGGAGCGGATTATTTATGTGCAACAAATATGAACGACTGTTATAGTTCAACTGGTTGCAATGGAGACACTGGCTTGCCGGATTGTTCGGGAGATGGCGATTGTTGCCCTATAACATGGATTGGCGATGGCTATGGTGATTGTTCCGAACAACAATGGGGATGTGATTTATCTTGCTATAGTAACGATGGAGGCGATTGCAATAGAGGAGAAAGTCAGATTAATTCAAAGCTTGAGTCCAAACCTATTTTTAGCTATCAATTAAATACTCGTGACGAATGTGATTACGTATATGGCCCCGATACTGATTGTTCCGGTGAGTGCTTTGGTTCTGCACAAGAAGATTGCTTTGGTGCTTGTAATGGATTAGCTGTAAGCGGTTCGGATGGTGGTTGTTGTTTTGAATCTGCTCTGGATGAATGTGGAGTATGTGGTGGTAATGGGCCGACTTTAAACTACAATTGTTTAGGTGAATGTATCGTTGCAACTGGAGATGGTTGCGAATGTGGTTTATTCAAAGATGAATGTGGAGTATGTGGTGGTGATGGTTCATCATGCGACTATAAAGCATATTTCTGGTTTTCCGAAGATGGAAAACAAATTATGTATAGCAGTGAAGAGAACATTTATGGATTCCAAATGAGTATTGAGGGACCTATGGAAGTTTTAAGTGTATTTGGAGGACACTCTGCTGATGCAGGTTTTGATGTATCACTATCAGGGTCTACTATGCTAGGCTTTTCTTTCGCGACTAGTTTCATCCCCGCAGGTAATGGCACATTGATAAACTTACAGTATGAGTTAGGATCTGGAGATATGTGCATTGATGACCTAATTGTTTCAGGTTTTGGAGGCGAAGCTATTCTTTCGGAAATTGGAACTTCTGCAACAAATCCAAATGATCATTCAGATGACTGCATTTTTGTTGATAGTACTTGTGCTCCTGGTGATATCACAGAAAACGGAATTGTAGATGTAATCGATGTAGTATCAATAGTGTATGCTATTGTTAATTTTACATCTACTAATGATTGTGCTGATTTTAACGGTGATGGCATCCTTGATGTATTAGACGTAATAAATTTGGTTGACACTATCCTAAATCCAAGACAAATTGGAGCAACTTCAGCAAAAATAAATATTAATGGAGATTCTTTGAGCATTTTAGCTGATGGGTTCATCGCAGCGGTTCAGATGACATTGTCTCATGATTTAGACTTTGATCTTTCTTTAACAGACCAAGCATTGGCGGCAGACTACGCTACAAATGGGAGTGAAACTACTCTTATTGTAGTTGTGCCAACAGCTAATGAAATATTTACGGCTTCTGGAGATTATGAAATTCAGGAAGTTTTAGTAGCAAACCAAAAAGAGTTCATAAATGTCATTCAGCCGACTATTTTTTCATTAGATGAGCCATATCCTAATCCATTTAATCCAACTACAGCTCTTAACATGAGCTTGCCAGAAACAGGTTTTGTAACGGTCAAAGCTTATAATTTATCTGGGCAAGTAGTAGATTTAATTAAATCCAGTAATATGAATGCAGGTAATCACACTTTAATTTGGGAGCCATCTTCATTGCCAAGTGGTGCTTACATTATCAAGGCAGAATATGCAGGTCAAGTATCAACCCAGAAAGTGATGTTGATGAAGTAAAACATTCAACAGCATAAGAAACTTAAAAAGCCCTTATCATTGCGATAGGGGCTTTTTTTCTTACATTTTAGTTCTTATTCTTATAATTTTACGTGTGTATAAATTGTTCTATATATTGTTTTGCTTTTCTATTGGTTTTGCAGGTGTGACTGGAAAGATAAGAGGTAAAGTATATGATAGCGAAACGAATGAACCTTTGGTTGGTTGTAACATTATTATAAATCAACTTTCTATAGGAACGGCTACAGATTTCAATGGAGACTTTATTATTATGAATGTTAAGCCTGGTACTTATACAATATCAATATCAATGATTGGGTACTCTGATTACATTTTTAATGAATTGCAGATTAATTCAGATTTAACAACGGATATTGATGTTCCAATGAGAATCTCTGCTTTAGAGGGAGCAACCATTGTTGTTAATGCAAATAATAATAAAATAAATAAAAATTTAACTTCAACAACTGCGATAATAACAAGCGATAAAATTGATAAACTTCCAATAAATGAAGTTTCAGATATAATTAGTATTCAGGCTGGATTCGTTG
>PCAT01000104.1 GCA_002730655.1 Balneola sp. | reverse complement strand
TTTCATCGATTCAGAAAATTCGGCAATGCCAAAAATAACCAGTAAAGAATTCCCTAACCACCCAAGTAATGTCTTGCATGCTGAAGATGGCATCTCAATCAAATGGGAAAATAAGTGGGTTTTTTGAACAATTTTTCAAACTTATTTTTCAATATAATACTATCAAAATCGGTAGTTGAAAAATTTCGGCGAAGGTATGCTTATGAGGGGGACTCGGACTGGTGCGACCATCGCGCTCTAACCCGCCAGCCGGGATGGAGTGTAAAACGGAGGACAGACAAATGACAGACAACATATTCGACGGTTATCTGTCTCGAAAGACGTTGTTCCAGAACAAAGAATTTCTCCGTCACAACTACCATCCAAATAATCTGCCCCACCGGAAAAACGAGATAGACACTCTGTCTTTCAACCTTGTCGAGGCGCTAAAAGGACACATTCCATCAAACATGACTCTCTATGGGGTTACAGGTGCCGGCAAGACTGCTGTCACTAACTATGTTTGTAGCCAACTTGAAGAAAAAGGTGAACAACTAAATCGACCAGTGCAAACAGTCATTGTCAATTGTCGACAAATCGACACCCAATATCGAGTGTTAAGTCACATTGGCAACTCGCTGCTAGAGGATCATGAGATTGACGAGATACCATTCACCGGTTGGCCAACTGACAGAGTTTTCAGCGAACTTGTAAAGCGAATGGATTCTCGAAAAGGGGTCTTTATTATCGTCTTGGATGAAATAGACCATCTCGTTAGAAAGGCTGGTGATGATTTACTATACAATCTAACAAATCTAAATTCTTCACTGAAGAGTGCACGCTCGTGTGTTATCGGGATTTCAAATGACCTAAAATTCACCGACTTCCTCGATCCCAGAGTTCGCTCCAGACTAGGACAATTGGATGTCGTTTTCAACCCATATGATGCACAACAACTACAAGATATTCTGCGTGAGAGAGTAAAGATAGCATTGCACCAAGATGTTATCGGAGACGGAGTAATTGAGATGTGTGCTGGCCTTGCTGCTCAAGAGCATGGTGATGCAAGATGTGCTTTGGATCTTCTTAGAGTATCAACCGAAAAGGCTGAACTAAGCGGGTCTGAAAAAGTAGAACAAAATCATGTTAAAATTGCTCAGCATCAAATCGAAGCTGATCAGATGACCCCAGTAATTGCTAAATTGCCCAATCAGCAAAAGGTTGTTTTGGCTGCCATTCTAATCAACGAAAAGAACGGTTTGAAAAATATTCAAACTGGTGAGGTATACTCAATATATTCACAAGCTTGTCGGCACCTTGGGACCAACGCGCTTACCCAGAGGCGTGTATCTGGCCTAATATCCAGTTTAGATATGCTAGGTTTGATTACTGCTCGAACAATAAGCAAAGGTAGATATGGTCGGTCTAAGGAGATAAATTCGTGTATTCCTCAAAATATCGACCCTGTCCAAATAATGGTAGAGTCGGAGGCAGAACTTGAAGACATATTCAATGGCACCTACAAATACCAAACTAGATTGTAGAGTTTTAGCATATTTTAGGTTCGGTGTACTTATAATCACAAGGCAGGTGGGCGACGCATGAGCGAAGTGAGCAATACTGATGGAAACTTTGTACAGATGGTTCTAAACCCATCCAAAACAATGTCGAATTGGTTCGTTGGCTTGGGATCGCTTGGTATATTCCTCGCGGTACTAAACTTACTCGGAGAGATTCATCCTAACTATCGGGTATCTTGGAGTGGAGTACTTACCTTTGAAATCACCAACAGAGCATTCGAAGATATTTCAACTGCACCCTCCTTCGTGGTTTCTGATATTGTCTTCATTGCTATATGTGGAATACTCGCCGGACTTGGATTCAAATCGATTAATGGTCAAGAAGGTGGCATTGGAAACTGGTTTAAATCAATATTTGTTAATGAAACTTGGATGTCTTTAGCAGACCCTGACATTGGCGGATGGTTCAAGACTATTGGCGCTTGGTGTCTACTATTGGGTGTCATCAACTACTTATATTTCGGATTAACAGCAACNGGCTGGATAGACCCTGGNGTATACTCCGTGACNATTGGNCTACTATCGTTTGGCTTTGCACTGGTTTATGCTGCAAATTCACCGGAATCNGATGAACAGTGAGAATTATTNCTNNAAATCATGCCCATTCTTCTTTAGCATGGCGTCNNTACANCCNAACATCAATCCCTTCCATAATGCTANGCTCCATTGNATAATTAGCCCTTTGAGAGCGAAGTAAACATAAAACCTATTTNTNNTACTTTGAAAAATAGCAGTTCTATTTACTACACCAAGCGGNCCNCGCCACAANATTAATTCTTGAACTAGCAGNATAGCCAAGGTTACCAACAATACATTTGTCTGCCACCAAGTTTGGACCTCTTCCCAGGATTTATTTTCGGCATTCAAGTAATAGTAGAGAAATGGTAAGCCTGTCAATAATGCAGTGAACCAAAGCGGGGCTACTAACAATACTAACGCAGAACTTCCAATGAAGTCAAAATCTGTTCCTGGCCTATTTTTTTTGGGATATTTACGCACAATCCTAACGTGAGCTCTAGCATCTCTTGAACGCTTAGCCAAAAATCGCTTCCTGCCAGATTCTGGGACATGCGCAACGACTGCTTCCGGAGCATAAACTATTGAGCCTCCATTAGAGATTAATTTCAAACTCACTTCCATATCTTCTGCATGATACCATGAAGGATTGAATCCACCAACCTCATCGAGATGTTTTCTACTAAACATCGAGCATGGACCATTAGCAAGACTGGTCCTCCTCGGCCTTGACCGATACTTGGATTCGATTTCAACCGAACGCAATACACTTACTAAATCATCTGCTCGTTCAAAAATAGTTCTACCTGTCACACCTACAATACTCTCATTCGTGTCAACTGGATGACTTTTTTCATACAAGTTTGTTATCCAATTTTGTGTTGGCCTTACATCGATATCTGTTATAGCAACCCATTCTCCCTTGGAATTATTCACTGCCAAATTTCTTCCAGCTGATAATCCAAGTGCATCTTGAGCGAATATGAATATAGGAACTTCAGAATCTGGATTATGCCATTTTTCCAAACATTCTCGCGAACCGTCTGTGGAACCATCATCAACTGCAATTATCTCAAGCGGCCTGTAAGTTTGATTTTTTAAAGATTCCAAGCAACCGTCAATCCATTGTACTCCATCTCTAACGCAAACTGTTATTGATATTAGTGGATTATCAGTCAATCAACCACCTCAAACATAGACAATATATCTCTGCATCGATTTTTTACTGCAAGACTTGAGATTTGCACAACAACTCCAACTTTTGGTTGACCGTATATCACTGCAGTTCCAATCGGGGCAAAACAATGAATTATTATTGGAGCCAAATCTTCTTCTCCATCTACATTTATGATTGTTGATTCGTCGTTGGACAAGGCGCCTTCGACAGCATCAATCAATGATGGTGTTAAATGACCTGCCGGATTAGTGGCACGAAGGACATTGGTGAATTCGGAACTATCTATTATCTCGGAATCTTCCAATTTTGTTCTCTTTGTCATACCGTCAATGATTCCAATATCAGGAACTATTCCCATGCCTAGCAAAGTTGCCACAGAAACATCACCAACAGCAACTATCGAACTATTTTCTCGGTCAATCGATTCTATTGCTTCTGTCATAGCAACCTCTGGGTAGTCTTCTGGGCCCTCAAATAAAGTCCCCATAGGAGTTTTCAATTCACCGTCTAATTTGGAAACCATCTTGAGTTTATTCTGCCTACTTTTAATATCAATCCATGCGTTACCGTCTGAATCAATCTTTCCGCTTCTTATCCTTGAACTACTGATAATTTTTCCTGAATAATCAAGCATGTGAGGAACCTCTAAAATTGACAATCCTGCTAGACCAGATAATTCCCTCATCCGGTTTATTTCATGACAATTACCCACCGTTTCGGGTGTAGCAATTATCGCATCTGCGGACTCATGCGTGGGTGCTGGCCCGAAGGAGTCATTTAACTGGAAAAGTCTAACAGAATGATATGATTTCTCGGACAACCATTCTAAAATTTCGTTAACTCGTTTATCATATGATTGAATGAATGGGGATTTGCGACCTGCAAGTTCGTCGTTTATGACATGAATTTCAACTTTATCAGATCGTGATATTGCCATGCTTAGTAACAACTTGTGACCTGAATGAAGCCTGTCAAATGTTCCCCCAACTAGGCAACACGCGTAACGGGCATCGGTTGCCATTGGTAGCCTGTAACAAATTTGACCTTTGAGTTAATCGCTTAATTTCATGAAAACTACCCAATTTTAGTGGGTGAAATAAAACAGCGCTGTGCCCCAGCTCCTAACGGCCTATTTCATCGCATTGCTCCAAGGCCTGACCCTCGGTGCCGGGGCGTGCTGTTTGATAGGGTGGTTGTCTTGAGTTCATTCTTACGTCACACAAGGACCCATAACCTACCAAATGGTTTACCGCTTTTGCCCCAAAAATCATCCCCCGAAGGGTCATTTTGGTCTTCGATAGCGGACCGCACATTGGTATCGAACTTCATTGCAATTTCACAGTAGCTCTGCCCGATGTTGCTAGTGCGGCAGGTTCCTCTGTGAGGTTACATACATGAAGCCATCGTCTTAAATCGTATTTTTATGATATGATATACCATAAATCAATGCTCCAATCGTCGGATCTCCCTCACTAATAACATCAACCGAAAAATCAGGCCAATTTTTTATGTCTCTCAATAAGTACGCTAACTTAGGATGAGTGCGTGGAGTCACCCTATAATTAGCATCCTCAGATTTTGAAACTAAGTCAAATACGTCCATTAGTGAACTCTTTGCCACTGAATCTTGCATTAATGGGATGTATAGCAGATCGCCACTGTTTGGGAATTTTCTGGTGAATCTCTGACGCAAACCTGGCGGCCCCCACAATTCCCCATCAAGTCTGAAAATCAAGGCAGGCCATGGAATTTCTTGATTTGCTAACCATCTACGCCCTGAAGAACTCGATAGTTGGCTAACTAGCCAGTTTGCAGAGTTACCACACCACCACTGATTAGGCAGTAAAGTCATGAAAACTCTCATCATTTCGTTAGATATTGAATCAAGATTTTGAATTACCGAAACATACTTGCCCCAGTTATACAATATCGAATTGGTTGGGTGTATTTTTGAGGCCAGCATCACCTTAGAGTGGACATTGAAGCGGTCAAAATTATCATTTCCGTCGTTCCTAAATAATGCCTCAAGAACTTCACTGGCAAAAAATGGCGAGTCAAGCCATTCATCTATGGCATTTTCAATGATTTCTGAAAACTCAAGAGGTAGTTTGTCACAAATTAGCAAAATAGCGGTCGCAATAGCTACTGAATTCATTGATTTGTTTTCGGATTTTATCGTTTCAACCACAGTTTGATTATCCAATAAGAAATGATTAGATATAGCCCTTATCGCCATAAGACGCCATTCATCACTAGCAGTGTTAATACTAGATAAGAGTAGATTGAGTGATATCCTATCCACTGCCATCAAGTCAGACCAATTACCGTCAAGTTTTTCAGAAATTCTAACCCACCTACTCGGGCGATTTTCGGAAGGTGTTGCGATCCACGCTGCTAAGGGATTAGTGGTTTCTATTTTGTTTGCCCATTCCTCGTCACCCAAGGGATACTTGTGCAACGCTTGCCAAATTTGATCTCGGAATCTAAAGTCATCAGATGTTCCTGACATCAATGTCAAATCCCAAAGTTCATCTTGATAAGACTGTAATAATTCTTTACCATCATTTGGGTAAACACTGTGTGCCACTTCAACGATGTTTTTCGATTTGTGAGTTAATTCAAGATCGAGGAAATGTTGGTTCGACAAAGTCAATCTAGCCATTGCAAGCTTCGGCAAAGAAACCAATCTGCCTAGTGATGAATCAATCTTAACAGACTCTCCCCTTCTTGTAACTAACAGCCTACAGTTGTTGTCTCTAATCAAATGATTGAGAAATTCTAAATTAACTTCTGTATCAAAATCCCACTCGACTATGTAGGGGTAATCGCAACTGGCTCTTAGGTGCAAAATTATTGACTTTAATCCGTCGAGTGATAAGTTGGATATCTCGATATTTTTAGGAACCTCATCAACCCAATCACAATAACCAAAATCCTTGGATATTTCTTTTTGCAATGCTACGCTAAGGGCATTAATAGATTGGTTGTAAATTGTAGATTTTATTTCCTCAAATTTGGCAACCAACCTCTCCTTAGATAGCCTTTTATGACGAAGTTTGAGCCAATCATAAAGGCAATTTATCGGCATAACAGATACATCAGGTTTTATCACATTTTTACGCAGAACGCAAGCATTGTCCGAAAATGAATTGATAAGTAGATTGATATCTATATCGGAACTTAGGTGTGCATGTAATCTGGAGTCCCAAGAAACAACATTCTCAGTTCCGATAATTTTACCGATGACGTGTGACCCTTGTGATAATTCATTTGGCAACTGTATTTCTTTTACTTTAGGGGTATTAAATCTAGTCCCCGGAGGAACATTCCATTGATTTGTCGGTTTGAATAATCTAGCTCGTACTAATGCAAATGACTCTTTTTTCTGTAACCAAGCATCTAGGGTGCCGCGTCCAAGTTCGCCTGGCGGAGTTATCTTTCGCAATTCTTTTGTCGAATACCAACTCAAAGAATTTGGAACGACTGACGCCCAAATCACCCCTTTTGTTCCACTGGAATTCTCAGGACTTTCATAATCACCGCTAAAGGGGTCTAAAGGTAATGCAACCAATGAAATCGGAGTGTTTTTTTGGTAACATAGTAATAATTCAGTATCTTTCGATTCTAGAACAATACCATCGCAATCCGACTCTAGATTAGCAGAATAATTTTGGTATAAACTTAGGCGATCTTGTTCTAACATCTCTCTGCCATATTCAGTAATGCTGTGTATAGCCCCACGGATTCCATGCGAATCGTCCCTGTAAACAAGATTTCGTTTCCTCAACTCACTCAGTGCTAGCGATGTATGCGGAGTTCGAATTTTCAAAGAATTTGATATGTCTGTCAGTGACCCGCTATAATCTACCAACCATCTCAGAATACGCCTTTGAGAGCGGCTTCTGAGCTTCCTTCCGGACAGATTTGTCACCTCTAACTAATCTAGCATGCGTTCTCTTATAATTTTATTCATAAATTACCTATATAGTTACATTTAGTTACGTATTTCCACTGGAAAAGTTTGTTTTTACTTACAACCCATCATAATTGGTTACTTTTTTACACTTAATTTAGTACCTAAATGTAACAAACTGTTGATTCTGGAGGAACTATTATATCAGCCACCGCTGTCCTGTCATTTAGTGGCAATTATTCAAGCGATATGCGCTGCGTGACAGAGGAGTGATTAAGATGAAAACTACCAGAATTAGAGAGAAGATTAAGAAATTTTTAGGCGAACGACCCCGTAACACNGCNGAGATTCTGGAACACATCAATAGTACGATGCGTCANGGNACTACAAGCCAACAATTAGGTAATGTTTTGTCNAAAGACAAGGATATCGTAAAAGTCGGTTANATCAAGAGATCAGGAATTCTATCAGGCGGATATGACATCTGTGAGTGGGCAACACGCACATGGGTTTCCAGCAACTGCCCTGGTTGGGAAGAAGGTACACCAATTATCATTGACCAAGAGGGCAATGTCACTACTGGGACTCCACCCGAAGACAAATACTAAATTTATTCAGTCAGTAACCTGTGGAAGTGGTGAACACCTTTTTCCATGGTTGGCGAATAACGCCCGCGTTTATACAGTCTAGATTTCATTCCTCGATTGCAAGACTCAACAATCCACTGGTCCTCATGTTCAACTGTATCCAGTTCCCCCCCTGCTCCGATTCCAACTTTACTAGGATCTGAGACTAAACCAAAATATGCAATTTTTGTCTTGCCAACATCCTGAGGCAAAACAACATTAATCGAAATTCCCCATGGATAAAAATTGAGCATAAGATTGGGAAATATCCACCAATAATAAGCAGCGATGTTTCTGCCATAATCTTGATGCCCTAATGGAATATCAAAACAAACCTCGCCTTCCTGCCCCTCACCTATTTGCAAAACTGATTTATCGAATAACTCGGTTTGATATTTAGAATAATCAATCACTGAATTCAATGCTTTGTGCACATAAGGTATGTGGAAGCCTTCTAGATAGTTGTCGATATATAGTAACCAATTTGCAGATAGATTGTGTAATCGATCTAATTGATTATCTCTAACAAGTTTGGAGAAATCAAAAAAGCTCATCCTTTCATCTATGGCGTCGATATATTGTTCAAAATCGTCATCAGTCGAGAGACTTGCGAAAAGCAAGCCATGCCAATTGATCACCTTTGCAGCCGGCAAGTCATCATCTGGAGACGGGAAATTTTCAACGCCTTTGAATTCTGGCATGTGTTTAATTTTACCCGATAATGAAAATGTTCTGCCATGATATGGGCATCTAATCGAGGATGAGTCTTTATTGTCATCACATAGAAGCATCCCCCTATGAGTACAGACATTGGAAATGCAATAATATTCAGTGCCTGATTTTGTTAGAAGCATTGGAATATTTCCAATTTCTACAGGCACGATATTATTCTGATCCAACATAGATTCTAGGCCAATGAAATTCCAAGTAGATGAAAACTTTTGCAGCAAACTAAGGTAATTACCTTCGTTAGTGTAGAACTCCGAAGGCAGCGTCTCTGCTTTTGTTATGTCTGGATGAATAACACCCACTGCGCACACCTTACCAATTAAGACTGGAAAATTGCAAGCGCTTCTTCTACTGATGCACTTTCGCAAATTATGGCATGGCAAGCAGCAGTCATCTTTACTGCATTTTCAGTATCTTTTTGATGGATATTACGACCAGTCGCAGCGCCACGGCAATTTCCTGTATTCATCTGTTCCCAAAGCCTTTGCAGGAATTCTTTCGGTGGCAAAGTGCCGCCGCCAGAACAGATTATGCCGCATCGTCCAGCAGCTTGGGAGGCAATTGACAACGATTCAGATCTTGTCATTCCAGGGTATTCACTCGGATAATTGACCTTAGCAAAATCAGCTCCGATGCAGGCTGCAACACCAGCAGCCCCAGATATTAATTGTGGATCCTTCTCATTGGTAACTGCTTTACCTCTTGGATACATCCAAACAACCGATATCATTCCTAACTCATGTGCTTGACGTATGAATTGAGCTGCTTCTGACATCATCTCATGTTCATATTCGCTGCCAATGTAGATTGTGTATCCAATTCCAACTACATTAATTCCATTATGGACAAGAGACATCACATCATCCATATCCCACAATGCTTGAGAAACAGGATCTCTCTGTGAAGTTTTTACCATGTGAGATTTAGAGTTTAATTTCACTAAGTATGGGATGTCAGGATAATCTCTAGCATAGTGAGAAATTAAGCCCAATTGTCCTGCAAGTACGCCAATTGTACCCTCTTGGTGGCAACGGTTACCAATTTCAAACAGATGGGCTGGGTCATTTGATGACAGCGGTATTTCATTTCCCCCATCATAAAAATCATCATTCAAATGCTCAATCTTTTGGTCACAAGCAAACAAATTCATTTTCCCTGTTCCGGCAGTTGCTGCATCCATGTTTTGGATAAAAGTAGGAATCAACTCATCTGGGACATCGGCAGGGACATCATACTTTGTCAGCCTAAATCACCCCTTGCTTAATTTCCTGTAAAGTTGGCAACGCGCTTTTCAACATATGCCGCAATGCCTTCTTTGGCATCAGTACTGTTGAATAGAGCTGCTTGCAACTCACGCTCTAGTGCCAAATGATACTCGAATGGAATCTCTGGTCCAGTTTGACATGAACGCTTGATGTTACCAACTGCTTTAACCGCCTTGTTAGGTAGTGTGAATTGGGAACACCAGTCAAGAATATCTCTACGGAAGTCTCCCGGAGAACCTTCCCAAATATGGTTAATTAGGTTTGATGCGTGAGCGTCTTCAAAAGACATTAGTTCTCCAGTAACCATCATTTCCAATGCTTTAGCCTTACCAATTAGTCTGGTCAGTCTTGCCGTACCACCTGTTCCAGCCAATACACCGAGATTGATTTCCGGGAGGCCTACTTTACCAGAGTTCTTTCTTGCAATCCTAATGTCAGCAGCCATGGCGATTTCAAGTCCCCCGCCTACTGCGTGTCCGTTTATCGCACATACGACTAGCTTGGATGTTTGCTCCAGTCTTGAAAGTGTTTCATTTGCGTGAAGACAGAAATTGTACTTGAACCCTGGACTAACCGAGTTTAACATTTGAATAGATGCTCCTGCAGAGAAGAAAGATGCTCCGTTGCCAGTCAAGACGATGCATGTTACATCATCATTGAAACGCGCTCTAACGATTGCCTCATCAATATCTCGCATCATTTCATGAGTATAGGTATTTGGAGAACGGTCATTTGGGCCATCTAGTGGTTTACCGGCTGAATCTGAAGTGAGTTCAATTACCGCAATTCCATTTTCAGTGACTCCATAATTCACCAACTTATTTGGCATAGGCTCGAGTTTTAATCCATACAGGTCGCTCATGTGTCAACCGAGATGGACTAGCATTATGAATAAATCGCATTCAACTTTTGGGAATTGAAATATGGTCAGAGTCTTCAGCGAAGGAGGTTTTTCCTCCACCTTTTCTTATCAAGTTCCATTGTTCTTTGACAGCCTTAGCTTCCCTAGATGGCTCCCAATCATCTCTTTTCAGTGCTTTTCTAAATGGCATTCTGCGCACCCCTCTACCCATAGACTTCTCGTCTTTCTTTAACATGAATGGGTTTACAATTCTGTAGATTAAACTCTTGATTATCGTTGGTCTAAACAATTTGCCAATCCATACAAGCCCATCATCACGTTTCTTTTGGTCTTTCATCCATCTATTGCACATCATTTTGAATGATCTATCACCAACGCGATTCATAAGCCAACGATTAGCGACACTAGTTTTTACGTACGGCAATAATTGCCTTCTAACCTCTGACTCATAGTCTAACTGTCCTAAGATATCCTTGGCTGCTAAGACCCCTGACCATACTGCCATCCTCATTCCAAAGCCCCACATGAAGTCTTGCAGACCGCCTGATTCGCCGACATAATATCTCCCATCTTGGAAATAATTCTTGTTAATGGTGAAATCTCCTTTCCCTCCAACACGCTTTATTGGCTTACGATTTAGGTTTGGGTAGTGCTTATCATACCAAGCAATTGTTTCGTTGAGAAATCTATCTGACTTCTTCTGTTTTCGCCAAAGACATGTACATATCAGACCAACACCATCGATAATTATCAGATATGAGTAGGCGCCAGGCGCCAACTTATCGTTCAATTGAAATGCGATATGATTGGGATGGTCTGTATGAAAAATCTCCCCGTATGCTACCGCTGATGTACCTTTTGGGCCACAAGCAATAATCTGACAATCTTCTTCATTTACTTTTGATTTGTAGTGAATTTTAGCACCAGCAGCTAATGCCTGACGTTTTATACCTTGGTCGATGGTATGACTAGAAGTACCACGCTCAACTATACGATAAGCGATTCTTGGACTTTTAGCCTGTGTTATTGTGTCATCTGGATGAATTAGGTCAACAACATTAAACTCTGTGGCCTTGAATTCACTTGTATCAAAGCCCCATGATTTGAGTTGGTCAAAAAAGTCATCATCCATACTCCAGTTTTCCAAAGCTTGAAAATCACCGTCAAACCTAGCGCCTGATTCTTCTCGAATGTCNTGTACATGGACTTCNATTCCGGATTTTGCCANAACCGTTGCGGCGGCTAGACCNGACAATCCAGCGCCCATNATGTTGACTGGTTTGATGTCCGCCATGTATANCGCAATGAGGCGTGAGGTTTGAATTATGCGTTTCCTTNGCNTNGGCATGGACGGAGAGATTGTCATCAGAGAATCNCCGGAAAGTTTAGATCATCAAGCATTACTAAATTCACTNAATCTAGANGGTTGTGGAGCAGTTGTTTCATTCTTAGGNATNACTAGAGGNCATGAGAATGGCAAGGAAATTTACCGCTTGGAATTTGATGCATGGCAAGATAAGTTGGGACAAGTATTAGGCGATTTAGCCAATGAGGCAATTACCCGTTTTGGAGTGAAAAGAATTGCCATGTCCCACCGAATTGGTAGTGTTGCAGCTGGTGAAAATATAGTATCCATACATGTAGCAAGCCCTCACAGAAAGGAAGCATTCCAAGCTTGTGAGTGGCTGATTGATGAATTGAAATTGCAAGCTCCTATCTGGAAAAAAGAAGTCTCTGAAACTGGTGAATCATGGAAAGCAGGGTTAGGTTGATATTATGAAGAAAGAAATTGAAGGAATTGTTGACATAAGTGAAAAGAAATTAGTCAAAAGAGTAGCAACTGCTACTGGCCAACTCAAATTGTCCAAGCCGTCGATTGATGCAATCAACGGAAATAAAGTAAAAAAGGGAAATGTCATTGAGGCATCGACTATAGCCGCTATACAAGCTGTCAAAGAAACACCACGCATAATCCCGCATTGTCACCCCATTCCGTTAGAAGGATGCAATGTTGACTGGGAAATCTCTGACACCGTACTACACTGTACAGTTACTGTAACTGCAAATTACAAGACTGGAATCGAAATGGAGGCAATTACTGGCGTATGTGCGGGACTTCTGTGCGCTCTCGACATGGTCAAATCGTATGAAAAAGACAACTATGGACAATATCCCGACAGTGAGATTAGTCAAGTAAAAATAATCTCAAAATACAAATCTGAGTAATAATATCAAACCGCATTATTCATTGATTAGCGTCTATCAACCTGTCTCATGGGCAAAGTCTCACAACTAGCAAATCACTTCCTTGATGCCGTCGATATGGCGGCTATCGCCAGTGCAAAATGGCGTGGCAAAGGTGACAAAATGGCTGCCGATGCAGCTGCTGTGGAAGCCATGAGGATGACCTTTGATAGTGTCCCATTCGATGGCAGGGTTGCTATTGGCGAAGGTGAGAGAGACGAAGCACCAATGCTGTACATTGGAGAACAACTTGGATGTGAAATTGGTAACCCAGACGTAGCAACGATAGATATCGCTGTGGACCCGTTAGAATGTACCAATAACTGCGCCGATAATCTGCCTAATTCAATCGCAGTTCTTGCTGCAGCGCCGAGAGGAACATTGCTGCACGCTCCAGATTGTTACATGGATAAAATCGCAGCAGGACCAGAGATGGAAGGACATATTAGCCTAGATGCAGGCGTAGCATACAACATTGAGCAAGTTGCTTCAGTGTTAGACAAACCTGTCGATGAAGTCAGAATAATTGCACTTGATAGACCAAGACATCAAAGTTTATTCAAAGAAATCAAACAAATTGGTTCCCAACTTCATCTAATGAGTGATGGAGACATTGCGGCTGCTTTGTGGGCGGCTAGACCGGAAGGAGAACATGACATGCTGCTGGGCATTGGAGCTGCCCCTGAAGGAGTGATCACCGCAACCGCAATACGCGGCATTGGAGGTGTTTTTGAAGGAAGGTTGGTATTCCGTTCTGACGAGGAAGAATCCCGTGCAGCGAACATGATTGATGATGATTTAACTCGTTTATGGGATGCAAAGGATTTGTGCCAATCTGAAGATGCAATTTTTGTTGCATCCGGGGTCTGTGACGGGTATTTACCAGGAGTAACGCACAACACTGATGGTACGTTAACAACATATGCTGAAATGATTGATGTAGAAAAACAAACACTAACTAGGCACGATCGAATTCATAAATTGTGATTATATGTCTCAAATTGTTAGGATAGAAGTCTGCTTACCAGAAGGTCACTGGGCTGGTGAGGCAACCAGAAATCATCCAAATGCGGTTCTACAAATCATTGAAACTATGCCGCTTGGTAAAGGTCGAGGTACTGCCCAGATAGCCACAGAACTAGAATTACTCAATGATCTAGAAAATTTAGGTGGGGTTGAACGAGTTGATTCTCTTGGCAGCGGGAAAGCCAGTGTCACAATTGCCAGCGGAGGCGGGGGATTCATCAAACCGCTGAGAACCGTTGGAGTAGTACCAAGAACACCGTTTGACGTCATCGACGGATGGGCTGATTGGACAATTCAATGCTCGTCTGAGCAGGCTAAGAATTTGATTAAACAGATACAGGAAGATGGCATCCAGATGCGACTAAAATCAACCCGGTCTAGTGAAGAAAAACTACTCACTAAGAGACAAACGGAAGTATTCAAGTTAGCATTACGTAGAGGTTACTGGAAATCTCCGAGGGAAATTACACTGACTGAATTATCATTGGAATTAGGCGTCGCAAAATCGACTCTGTCGGTAATTTTACATTCCATTGAATGCAAAGTTATTGAGAAATTTTCCATAGAAATTTTTTCTTGATACGAACATGTTCGCAAAGACAATAAGGAAGACCTCTTCTTGGGCTTTATATGGACAATTTACCTAATACTTGGGAAGAGTGGATTTCAAACTTTGGAGAATGGCAAAAGAGGGTCGGCTTTGACCCATCTTGGCTGGGTGACTTCGAATTATCAGTGTTATTCGACTGGGAAAGAGCAGGCGATGTCATTGAATTTGGTGACTACGAAGGCAGAGCAAAATGGGAGAGAGCGCTTCAGGTGCCGCACCAGAGCATGCGTGATGCACTGATCACCATGATTACTGTACAAGGTGATA
>PCAT01000110.1 GCA_002730655.1 Balneola sp. | reverse complement strand
GAAAGTAGAGATTCAGCTCCCTGATCAACTCTTAACAAAATATTTAAAAAAATTCTTTCAATAATGCTCAAAAGGACTTTAAATGAATTTTTTAAACCTAACTTTCTATAATTGATAGATCTTACTGAAACTCCTAACGATCTAAAACGTCAGATTATAAATAGTTTTGAGGAACAAGATCCATGGCCAAACAAAGGTAACGTTTTTCCATATCTAGTTTCGAAAAATTGTAATGAATTGATAAAAAGTGTACAGGAGTTTGTATGATGAAACAGTATGTTTTTGAAGTTATCGAAGAAGCTGCCAAACAGCGCAGTCGAGATGATAAAGTAAAAGTCTTAAAATCAAACGAGACTTGGGCATTGAAGGATATTATACGAGGCTCAATGGATTCTAAAGTAGAATGGAACTTACCTGAAGGTTCCCCACCATATCAAGCATCCGCAGCTCATAACCACCCCACAAATCTTCTAAGAGAAAATTCTAAGTTTAAATATTTTGTGAAAGGTGGCCCTGGGGATAAAATGCCGAAATATAAAAGAGAACAAATTTTTATAGGTATGCTTGAAGGTGTACATCCTGAAGATGCTAAGCTTGTCGTCTCAATGATTAACAAGAAAAAATTAACAGGCATTACACGCCCGGTTGTAGAGGAGGCTTTTCCAGGGTTGCTTAAAGACTGACTCTATTTCCAGAAAGGACAAGAATGGTACTTGCACAACTTGAAAGATTACAAAAAGATTCCAGCGATTTAGAACTTTACGCTCTTAAACTTAAAAAGAGAGGAAGAATACAACAAATGGAAAACATCTTAAAGAAAAGAGATTATGTAAGGGAAAAAATCAAGTTGATAAAAAGTCCGGAGGTTCAATATTCTACTTAGTTAAAAAAATAAACGTTTACAATCATTGAATAATATGATACTATATAATGATAATAAGGAATTGATATGAATATTTTTATACTTCATGAAGATCCAGTCGTTGCGGCTCAGATGCTTTGTGACAGGCACGTTCCTAAAATGATCGTAGAGTCTGCACAAATGTTAAGCACGGCCCATAGGCTACTAGATGGTATACCCGAAAAAAGACCATCAAAGTCAGGAAAGACTATACAAACTTATTACGCGTTTGGAGACGAACGCGATAAATTGTATTATGCCGCTGTTCATAAACATCATCCTTGTACCACATGGACTATGGAATCTTCTCAAAATTACAAATGGCATTATAAACATTTTTACGCCATGGGGCAAGAGTTTACTTATCGAAGAGAAAAGTCTCATAAGACTATCGAATTGCTAGGTAAGTTGTTATCTAAAATTCCAGAAAATATACCACATGGTCCTCTTACTCCATTTGCTCAAGCGATGTCGCACTATCCTATGTGTAAGGTAGAAGGCGATGCAGTAAAAGCATATCGTAATTATTATCACGTGGCTAAAGACTTTGCCGTTTGGGAATGGAAAAGACCAGCGCCTAGCTGGTGGGAGGGATATAAAGGTGCCAGTTTATACAGTTAGAAAAAAAGATGGAGAAGAAGAGTGGGATATAATGTGTTCTCACGAAGAAGCAAAACAAGCATGTGAAGAATACGGTCTTGTTATAGTTCCTAAATTTCCTGCCATAGTTTCTGGTACAGGAAGTTTGTTATCTAAAACAGACAATGGATGGAAAGACAATCTTAAGAGAATCAAATCAGGAGCTGGAAAAGGTAATACTATAAAAGTATGAGCAAGCAATCTGTAAAATTTGAAGATCTGATAGAGATAGAACCTATAACTGTAAATCAAGTTAAAGCATTTGACGCGTGGTCTGACGGAGACCATCTGGTTCTAGCTGGTTCTGCAGGAACTGGTAAAACTTTCATAGCGTTATACTTAGCGTTACAATCTGTTCTAGAACCATATACGTCATTTAATAAAGTGGTGTTAGTTAGATCGGTCGTACCAACACGAGAAGTTGGATATTTACCCGGCGATATTGGAGAAAAAGTAGAACCGTTTGAAGCACCATATAAAAATATATGCTTAGAATTATTTAGCGATACAAATTCTACTTACAATAAACTTATAAATAGTCATCAGATGGTATTTAATACCACATCTTTTATTCGTGGAATAACTATAGACAATGCAATAGTCGTAGTAGACGAAATGCAAAACCTTAATTTTCACGAGTTGGATTCTGTAATAACACGTGTAGGACGCGATTGCAGAATAATCTTTTCTGGAGATTATCATCAATCGGACTTTAAGGACTCGTACGAGAGAGATGGAATACAGAGATTCTTAAGAATAGTCGAGCAACTAAAGAACTTTAGTGTAATCACGTTCGGATGGGACGATATTGTAAGATCTGACTTTTTAAGAGATTACATCATGACAAAAGAAATGTTAGGAGTAAAATGATGATGAATTGGTTTATAGTAGTAACATTCGTTCTAGCTAATCCAATACAAGAGATGCGAAACATGTACGTCTTTACAACACCACAGTTTGTATCACTAGAGCAATGCATTGGATATGTTGAACAAAATAAAAATAAGATCTTTTACATAGCAGCAGATTCTTACAAGTTCCAGAAAAAGCCTGAAACTATATACTGCGCACCACAAAATGTACTAGGTGAAATGATTAAAGAAGGATTTGCAGTAAAGAGAAATGAAAAGAGTATTTGAGCATGAAAAAATTGATGTTGGATATAATGACTTGGACGCAGACACGACCGATACTGGTAGGACATACACTGCTCCTGATGGTTCTTCTTATCCTAGCATTACCACAGTTCTTGGAGTATTAAGTGAAGACGCAATACGTGCATGGCGAGAAAGAGTTGGCGAGGACGAAGCTAATAAGATTAGCGGCAGAGCTAGTAATCGCGGTACTCGTGTACATAGCATTGTCGAGCGGTATTTAAAGAATGAAGATACAACAGACAATCTCCCTCATATTAGGCAAAGTCTTGAAAACTTGCGGCCAATTCTTGATAAATCTATCGGGAAAATCTTTGGCCTCGAAGTTGCTCTTTATAGTAATCATCTTGGTGTTGCTGGTCGTTGCGATTGCATAGCCGAGTTTGATGGAGTACCTTCAATAGTAGATTTTAAGACTTCTAAAAGAATTAAAAAGAAAAACAAGATACACAGCTATTTCGCTCAAGCAGCAGCATATGCTATAATGTTTGAAGAGCGAACCGGAATGGCCATACCTAACTTGGTCATAGTCATGGATGTAGACCATGAAAAACCCTTGGTGTTTAGAGAACATCGAGACAATTGGATAAAACTTTTAACGGAGACAATAGATGAGTATCGCAGAAGAAAGATGTTCGGACACTAACATGGCTTTAACACAAGTCATTCAGTTAAGAAACGAATTTGAAGATCTAACAAGAGGGTATAATATGCCTGAAGGATCTAGTATAGATAATATTGAGTGGTTCATAGAAAATGGCCATAGGTCAAATTCTCTTCGTAATGGATTTGCAGATGCAATGAAGATAGCGCGTAGAATTAAGGAGTACTATTATGGCAGCTCAAAAAAGACTAGAAAAAGGAAGCGTCTATGAAAAATATGATGTAGATGGTGATGGAGTCGTAAGTGACGAAGAACTAGACGTGGAAAGAAGAATGATTGAACTTGAAGACCTCAGGTCTGACATGGAGAATGAAGATAAAAAGCAAGACGCCCAAAGAAACATGGCTTGGTTTGCTCTTGGTGGCATGCTACTTTATCCTGCTTTTGTTATTACTGCAACGTTATTTAAACTTGATAATGCTGCAAAAATATTAGGAGACATGGCTGCAGTATACTTTGTATCGGTAGCCGCAATCGTAGCAGCATTTTATGGTAAAGAGGCAATCACACAAAAGAAAGTAGATAAAAAATAATGAAACTACATAAGTATGAAAATTATGACGAATATGTAAAGGAGCAGACTCAGGCTAACGTAGCTAAGTTAAAAAATGTTTGGGTAAGAGAAAACGCTATTCAAAAAGTAGTATCTTACAAACCTTTTGCTTCTAGCATATTGTGTCATGGAACTAGAAATGGTAGGGAACTCGAGTATTTTAAAAAGTTTCTACCTCATGCAGAAGTCGTTGGAACTGAAATATCTCATACAGCTACTCAGTTTAAGAACACCGTTCAACACGACTTCCATGAGGTTAGAGAAGACTTTGTTGGTAAGTTTGATATTGTTTATTCAAATTCTTTTGATCACGCATATGATCCAAGCAAAGCTATTTTAGCTTGGAAAGATCAACTTACAACAGATGGAGTACTAGTTATCGAACTCATGACAGGAGTTGAGAATATATCCAGACCAGTAGATCCACTTGAAATTAACTACGAAGAATTTAAAGAACTTGCTGAAAAAAATGGATTAAGAGTAGTTGAAAAAAATATTATGCATAGACAAATGTCTGGAGCAAAAAATAGTATTATGGTGGCTTTGAAAAAATGACTAAAAGATTAATATATCAGGTGTACACTGGCAAAAGATCTAAACTTTACGATCATTGCACAGCTTCTGTTAAAGCGTACGCTAAAGACATTAACGAGAAAGAATCTCCTAACAATAAGGTTGATTATATAATTCAAACTCAACCAATCATGAAGATTAAACCTGACGTATTTGCCACAAATAGAAGTAAAGAATCTTATGAAAAGTATGGAGGATTCTTACCGATATATGAAAAAGAAAATGCATTTAATTATTGGGATCGTTATGATCAGATAGCTATCATAGATGCTGACGTTTGGATAAGGCCAGGGACTGAAAATATATTTAACGTTATGAATCATGAAACGGAATTTGCTGGAATGGCAGAGAGAACAGCTCCAATTTTGCCATGGTATAAAGAAAAACTAATAGGTTATACTAGAATGCAATATTCTTCTTTAACCGATGTTGATTGGCGATGGAACGAATCCGGTGCTCATTTTTATAATATGGGCGTGATGCTATTAAATAGACATATAGTTCAGTATTTAAAAGGTAAAAGTAAAAGATACGAAACTGGTAGAGAATTTATTGAAAGACCAGAGTTTAAAAGATTTGTTGATGGACTTGGAGCTTGGAAGTGGAGTACCGATCAAACACTTTTAAATTACTGGGTCAAAAAAGAAAAAATGGAACAACAAGAATTAAGTTGGAAATGGAATGCACTATATACTGCGATCTCTAATGAAGATGCTAAGAAAGCTTACTTTGTACATTTCTTTCTTAAAGATAAACTGCCTAATAGAGGCGAAGACGTAGAAAAGCTTATGGAGGACGTAAATGAATAGGTACCATGTAACATACGAGGTTGATGGTCCAGACATACCAAAGATTGCTCATGAAATAGCCATTGGTCAAAGTATTGGTAATCCAAATATTAGATCTGAGATAGAAAATTCAGATAATATTAAAGAGATGGCAGCTGAAATCGTAAGCATTGATGGCAATGAGGTTGTGATTTCATTTCCTAATAAAGCATTTAATTGGCCAAACATCAATCAACTTATGTGTATTATTATGGGTGGACATACTGATATCATGGGAGTTGATAGATGTAGAGTTTTAGATATTAGTATTGAAGTCCCAGTCAAAAAGCCAGTATTAGGAATGTCAGGCTTGAAAAAAAGAACTGGTGCTGAAGAAAGGCCACTATTTGGAGCTATCGTAAAACCAAAGTCAGGACTTACAAAAGATCAGCTTACTGAAATAGTAAAGCAAATGATGGACGGTGGAGCTGATTTTATTAAAGAAGACGAGATCATGGCAGACAATTCATACCTGCCACTTCATGAAAGAGTAGAAGCAATTGAAACACTTAAAACAACTTGTGACTGGAAAGGATTCTACGCTTATTGCATAAACGCAGATCCGTTAGATCTCATTGCTAACTTAAAGATAATTGATTATCACACAGGTCTAAAAGAAAATGTAATGGGAGGTGTTCATATCAACTTTTGGTCTGGCCTAGGTGCATACACCTCTGCTAGAGATATGAATATTCCATGTCACTATCAAAGATCTGGAATTAGAATCTTAACAGATCCGAGTAATAAATACTCGATAGCTTGGCCAGTCTTAGCTAAGTTAGGCTGTATGGCTGGAGTAGATAGTATGCACGTAGGAATGCTAGGTGGATATTATCCTGAAGGAGAGAGCGAGGAAGAAACTCTCACGGCGATTGACATATGCAAACAACACAATACAATCCCATCGCTAAGTTGTGGAATGAATCCCGTGCTCGCTCAAGAAATACGAGAGAGAATTGGTAATGACTTTATGGCCTCAATAGGAGGCTGGCTCCATACTGGAGAAACTATATACGAAAAAGTATATGAAATGAGAAAGAGTCTTGATTCATAATCCTATACAACGTGATGATTTAATTGAAGTGAAAGGTAAGACTATGAGTTTAAAACTAATTATGCCAATGGCCGGCAATGGTCAAAGATTCTTCGACGCAGGCTATAATAGGCCAAAGCCCTTGATTGATATTAAGGGTAAGCCGATGTTTAAAAGAGTAATCGATAATCTTGGAATGGACGTTGATCCTGTTTGTATAGTACGGCAAGATCATGTAACTGACTACGAGATAGATAAGAGAATTATCGAGCATCAGCCAAATGCTAAGATCATTATTACTCCTGGGCTAACTGAAGGTGCAGCTTGTACGGTAAGATTAGCTACTAGTTTATTTAATAGCGAACCTATGATGGTTGCAAATTGTGATCAGCTTATGGTTTGGGACGACCTTGGATTTAATGGCCTGTGTGCTAGTGAAAAATTCAAAGGTGGAATTATTCCTACTTTTATTCCTAAGCATGAAGAGCCTATTCATAGTTACGTAAGAGTAGATGAAAATAACGAAGTACTTGAACTAGCAGAAAAGAAACTAATATCTAATATAGCTACTGTTGGAGTTTACTACTTTGGTAGCGAATCTGAATGGTGCGCGGCTCATGCCAAGCAAATGGATAACGATGATAGAACTAATGGAGAGTTCTATCTCGCTCCAACTTATAATTATATTTCGTATCCAGTTGGAATATACCCTGTCGATCATATGATCGGCATGGGTACACCAGAAGAACTAGATGCTTTAGTTGAAAGCGAATGGATGGAAAGGTTAGACGAAATATCATGAAAATAGCTGTGTGCATATCAGGAGTTCCTAGAGGAAAAGTTAGAAGAAATATTGAACATTTAGAAATGGCCTTTGAAGGTGCTGATTTCTTTTATGCTACATGGAATGAAACTAGTAATGGAATATCTGAAAGCCTTGGAGCTTCCACATATCCAGAACCTAAGATGCATTATAATCCATGGAGTGAATGTGTTACAATATGTAAAGCTCCAAAATATAAAGCTTACAAAGAAGACTTNTTAAGAAAAGGTCCACTNTCTACTAAAAAGAAACTTCTCAANGCTACTAAACAAATCNTAGCTCATGCTTATCANGTAGAAGATTTGCCAGAAGAATATGATATGATTGTCAGAGCTAGATGGGATACGTTCACNTCTATAAANGTTGACTTCGAAAAATATNTACAAGATTCTTATAATAATCAACAGGCNATAGGTTTTGCTATAAGAGGCAGTAGATGGATAGACGTAAATAAATTTAGAGATATAGACCATATGTACATAGACGAAAACACAGATAAAAGTTGGAGTAGAGATTGGTCTTACTGGCTAAACGATAATTTGATACTACATCCTAGAAAAATATTTGATCCGGTCAGAGTCAAGTTACTTCATAGAATGAAAGGCCTTTTGCCTTGTGAGTTTGGTTGGTATCAAGTACTAAGCAATAATGATAACCACCATTGTGTGTATGGTGGAGCCGCTATCGAAAGATTTGTAGATAGATAAATGCTCGACACGCTGTTTAAGAGATACAAATCTAAAAGACCTCATGTTTATTACTATGAGAGAGAATTATTTAAGCACAAAATATACCCTGTAAATTTACTACAAGTAGGAATGGACACCACACTACAAGTTTGGCTTAAGTACTTACAAAACGCAAACATATATTGTATCGATAGCTTTAATAATTCACAACCAGCTAATTATAGTTTTTTAGATGAGAAAAGATTATTTTGGTCAAGATGTAATCCTAGTGATAGAAAATCAGTAGATAAGATTATGAAAGAAGTATGGAACAAACCAAGATTTGACATCATTATAGATAATACTAACAACTTTGAAAATCTTAAAAGATATTGTATTGGAAAATACTACGCAGAGAAAAAAGATGAAGTCATTTGCCATAGTTGTTAAAGACAACAAGATATCAGAAGCTGGATTTGAAGAGCTTAAAAGAACGTGGGGATCTTACGGATACGAGTACTCTTCACTTGAAAAACATTATGCGACTCCTCTAGATAAAGTTGAAGGTTACTGCGCTGGAAATGGATTAGTGTGGAATTATCCATGGGAAGGCGAAGTACTAGATATAAAAAGTGGACTTACTAAAAAAGCGTATCCAACTACGAACAGACTAGCAAGAATATCTTGTTTTATGAGTCATTGGTATCTTTGGCAAAAGTGTATAAAATTAGATGAGATGATTTTAATATTTGAGCATGATGCCAAACTTATAAAACAGTTACCTAGTGTAAAGACTTTTCATCGGTCTACATTTGATATCATTGGTATTAATGATCCTTCTATGGCTACTAGAAAATCTAAACTATATCATGATTTAATTCTTAAAAATCCAGAAAAGATTCAGCCAGTTCCAACCATAGACGAAGTGCATGTGCCACAAGGATTAGCTGGTAATTCTGCTTATGTGATAAAACCATCTGGAGCTAAGAAGATGATTGAACTTACAAAAGAACATGGGATGTGGCCAAACGACGCACTTATGTGTAAACAACTAATATCTACATTAGGTGTTACACGAAACTTTTACTCTACAATTCAAGGATTGAGGTCAACGACAACACTATGACAAATTACTATGTAATCACTATGATGGACAACAAAAGATCTACTCAGGTCGCGAGAAGGTGTATTGAAAGTGGAAAGAAGCTTGGATATAATATATTAATGTTTAAAGCTTTTACACCAGATAACTGCAATCCAGAAGAAGTGGCGATCACTAATGATTTACCACTAAAAGGATTTGAAGAAAAATACAGCAGAACCGGAAACTGCATATCTGGATTTTTAAGTCATTTTCATTTATGGAAACTTACTGTGGCTAATAACACTCCAACTTTTATATTTGAACACGATGCGGTGATTCTCAATAAACTTCCAGACATGACTAATTACGATATCTTATCGGTTGGAAAGCCTTCCTATGGAAACTTTAACATTCCAACTTTTTTAGGTGAAGGTCCACTAACTTCAAAAAGATACTTCCCTGGCGCACATGGATACAGAGTAACACCAAAAGGCGCACAAATGTTAATTGATGAAGCTAAACATACAGCTGGTCCTACTGACGTGTTTATTCACGTAGATAAATTTCAGTATCATTTAGGAGAAACTTATCCATGGTCAGTAGAAGCTAACGACTCATTTACTACGATTCAAAGACAAGAAGGCTGTTTAGCAAAACATAATTATGGTGAAACTTATGAAATTATATGATGAAGCTTTCGTCACTGGTTGCGATAAAGGACACGAATGGATTCTTCCATGGTTCTTAAATAATTACAAACAACATGTTAATGTACCATTAGTGTTTGCTAACTTTGGTTTAACTGAAGAAGGCTTAAACCTTGTTAAAGATCATGCTCATGCAATCATGGACTTAACTTCAGCAGAAGAAAAAGGCTGGTTTAAAAAACCATTATCTATGCTAAAGTGTCCGGCAAAGAAGACCGTTTGGATAGATACCGACTGTCAGATTAAAGAAGACGTATCTGATATATTTGATCTTATTGAAGAAGGTAAACTTTATATGGTAGAAGATAAACCATGGACTCAAAGGCGAGGAGAGGTTTGGCATAACTCCGGTGTGGTTGGTTTCGTAGGCAAGCCACCGATACTATATCAATGGGTAAAAGCTGTAAAAGAAAATCCTACGGTAGGAGATCAAGAAACTTTACATTCGATACTTAATCCTATAACTAAGATCGGTAACATCGCTGACTTGCCTAATAGATATAATGTTATGAGGTTACAAGTTGAACACGATAGTTATAAAGGACCGGTAAGTATCATGCATTGGACCGGCCAAAAAGGTAAAGATAGAATTAGGAATATGTTATGAAGAAAGTTGTACATGTAATTGGTAACGGCGACCAAGCATCTTTATTTCACAAAGAACATCGGACTGGAATGAAACTAACATGTAATATTCCACCATGGCCAGTAGCTGGAGCTTATGGTACTATCATGGTAGATTTTAAAATGATGAGAGCGTTACATGAAGGTTCACTTACTATCCCTGGCGATTGGATATTAGGAATGAGACCGAAGATATGGATGGATCAACAGCCATCTTTCTTTATTAAGCATTCTCATCAAGTTAAAGAATTTTATACAGTTCTTCCAAAATACGTCGCAAACTATACAGATTTTAATTGTGGTCATATGGCAGTACACTACGCCGCAAATAAAGTTAAAGCAGAAGAAATACATTTATACGGATTTGATTCTATATTTGATTTTAATCTAAGAAGCTGTTCTGATTTTTATCTTGGATCTGATAGAGGTAATATGAACACAAATAGATTAGCTAATAACTGGAGACCAGTATGGCAAAACATGTTTAAAGAGTTTCCAGACACTACTTTTGTTCTACATCACATACACGATGCGATAAAATTTCAAGTTCCTGATAACGTTGAAGTAATGACTTATTCTAGTAAGGCCGTAATGACTTAAAAAAAAATTCACTTTGAGGTGATTTTTTTGTTTACATTCTTGTTTTTTTATGGTATAATATAACTATAAAATGAAGAGGACACAAGATGTTAATAGTTAATGTACAAGGCGGAACAGCACAGAAAAGGCAACTAGCCGAAGACCTTTGTTATTTTGTAGCACAAAGGTACAAGTTCTCTCCAAAAAAAGAAATAGAAATAGATGTCAACATCAAGAGTATTGATGGTGCACAGGGTTTTTGTATGGACTGTGATGATGGTCTATATGAAATAGAAATAGATAACAAAATTACTGGTGACGATTTTATTACATGTGTACTACACGAACTAGTACACGTCAAGCAGTACGTTAAGAAAGAACTACACGATTGTGGTTGCGTTCAAATGTACAAAAAAGTGGCTTACGAAACTGATATGAATTATCTTGATAAGCCATGGGAAAAAGAAGCATATAAAATGCAAGAAGTATTATTGAAGGAGTATAAAAATGCTAGCTGAAGGAGCAACAGAATACGGTTACAGAGGACTGGCCGAGATAGAACTCTTAAAAAAACAAATAGCTGAGGATACTAAAGAAAAGTACACGCTATACAAGCGTATCAAAGAGTTAACTGAATTACTGGAAGAGCATAAAAAGATAAATCAAGCTTTGAAAGCTGAATTACCACAAAATGTAATTGAAAAAATAATTCAAAAAAAGTGAAAAAAGTCCTTTACATTTGCTTAAAAGTATGGTATAATATATCTATAAAATGGAAAAAGAAATGAAAACAAAAGTGGAGAAAATCAATGACATAGCGAAGGTAACCGGCAGGATGTGTGATGGACAACGAGATGACGAGAAGCACATCGGGATTTACAGGTACGGAACTACCCAGGGAATCAGCGGCGGAGTATAAAACGTTCCCCTCCTTACTATGGGGCCGATAGGTCGGTAAGGAGGATGGTATTGACAACGGCCCCAAAGAATTTATAAGCGAAACTGAGGAGTACATTATGAAAATTTTAAAAGCAATCAAAGATATTAAGTTTGACAATGGAGTTTCCGAGCCCATTGTCATGGCTTCTGCAGCTGGTTGGTACGTAGGTGCAATCGATAACAGTGAAGGCTTTGTTCAGCCTTACGATAGATACACCGGCTACTATGCCACTTCTGGCGAAGCCGAAACAGTTTTGGACGGGCATTTTAGCAATGCCTAGTCCATCCGAACTACAAGCAATGACGCCGCTATTTCTTCAACTCCTCTTCTTCGCGGTAGCTGGCGCATTGCTCGTAGGCACTTTCGTATCGATCGTCGGTTTGATGTATCGATACGCTCTTTTTATAGTATTAGTGCTGTTAGTATTTGTCAGCATTAACTATGGAATTATTGATATAAATAAGTTAGTACAGGGAGTTGGCGTATGATTAGGTGGTTTGATTATATGATCATAGCACCGTTCGCTTACGTGTTATCAAAATCATTTATTATAGGAGCTTATGACTTTACTATTATTTCATATTTGCTCTATGTGGTCTATTGTGTGAAAAGAAAATCATGGGAAGGTAAAAAAGTATGACTATGCATCTAATGCCAGTTTATTATAACAATAATAACAGCAAAAAACGTAAACCTTTTCGAAAGCCAGGGTGGCAAAAAGCTCAGGCCGAACATGACGCTTGGTTAAAAAAGCGTGGTGTTCATCCTAGTCAACTTAAAAACAAAGAGAAGTCTAGTGGCAACTGTGTTCCGGACTATTCATCAGATCGTAAGAGCGTCCCGACGTCGAACTATGTCGGTCCAATCGAAGGCCGTAAAGCAGCAAAAGTCTACAGTGGTGACTACATCGTCGGCATCGCAACCATGCACAAATCAAACGCAGTCCCTGTTGGAAGAGGCGACGACGTCAAGTCGTACGCTAAAATGAGAAGGTAACAATTTCTCTCCTTAGCTCAGTGGATAGAGCAACGGCCTTCTAAGCCGTGGGTCGGGAGTTCGAATCTCTCAGGAGAGGCCAATTATGGAGAAGAGGAATGGAACTATTTTTAGCAGCTACACTCTGGATGATAGCTAATAAAGAGTTTGTCGTAACCGCAAGCAAACAAATTGACGATGGTTACAAGTGGCATAAGGTAGAATGCAGAAAACCAGACGAAAATATACCCCATGTTAAAATAAAATCCCCAAACGGAAGAGAATATATTTGCTTAAAGCTAAAAAAAATCACCTTGAAGTGAAAAAAGTCCTTTACATTTGCTCAAAAGTATGATAGAATATACTTATAAAATAAAAAATGAGGAGTTGTTATGGATATGAATATGTTAGTAGATATGTTAGCTAGGATGACAGCTGTAGAAAAAGTACAGTTTGTCGAAAAGCTTTGTGATACGCATCCTAATTTAGCTTTTGAAATCAGTAACTCAATTGAGGTTACTATGATGGATAAAGTCTTTTTGGAAAACGAAAAGAAAGTACAGGCTGCGAGGCAGGTGGTATGAAAAATCCTATAGCAAAATATCTAATGTGTTCTTATGCTTACTATGAGCAAGGTGATCCACTTATACCGGATCAAGAGTTTGACGAGTTAGCTAAGTACATATTAGCTAATTATGATAATATAGAACATATGCACAAGCATCTTGTGACTAAAGGTGATTTGGAAGCTGGTACGTACTTAGGTAAATATCCAGCAATGGTTAAAGGCGCAGTTGGAAGTTATAGAAGGGGAGAAAGATAATGGGACTCACAGCACTAAAAGGTAAAAAATCAAAAAAGAAAATAGCAAGAGCAAAGGTTCGTACTGGTGCGAATGCCGCTCCAATCGAACAAGGTTTAGAAAGTGTACAATATTACTTTCAAAACGAAGTATCTCGTAAAGATGCTATTGAACAAGTAAAGACATATGTCAAAAATACTTTCAGTAAGCAAGAGGCAAGATACATCTTGTCAAATCCTGAATATAAGCTCTTACCAAGTTATTATTCAGCAGCTACTGCTTTCTTTATCAATAGTAATCTTCAAGACGATAAGTTACCTTATTGGCAAGAAGCTTTACAAAAGCGTATGACAGATATTATCGAATCTGGTAAAGTACTCTACAATGAAAAGCAAAAGGCTAAGAAAGATAGTGCTAATGTTATTACACTATCTCCTGCTCAAAGATTGCAGAAAAAAATTAGTAATACAATTATGCAAGATCTACTCGAACTCGAAGACGATTGGATCGACGGAAAAGAATCTACTATCAATCTATATGATAGGTTCAAGTTCCATGGCTTGGCAGGCTCCGCTACACTGCCAGTTCGTGGGGTGGTTGAGGGCTGGTTGCTAGATTATGAAGATGCCTACCATAAAAGATGTGACCAAGCAGTTGAAGGGTATTCTCACTTGAAGAGATCAGAACTCAACCGCCGTATTAAAGCGTGTAATGATATGTTATCAGATCTTGATAGCATCAAAGCGGCGACTAAGGCAAGTAGAACTATAAAGGTTAAAAGACCTAAGTCTGCAGATAAGCAAGTCGCTAAAGTTAAATTTAAAAAAGAAGATAATGACTTTAAAGTCGTGTCTATCAATCCAGTTCAAATTGTTGGTAAGACTAGGTTGTATACCTTTAATGCCAAACATAGAGAACTCAGTATGTTCTATACCGATAAACCAAGTGGATTTGAAATATCAGGTTCAACTATAAAGTACTTCGATAAAGAACAAAGTATTAAGGTTAGGTTAAGAAAGCCAATGGATATATTGCCATTGATTCTCGATAAGACTCCTAATCAAATACAAAAAGAGTTATCAAACCTTTCGGTAAAGGTTAACACTCCTAATGGTAGACTCAATGAGGAAACATTATTGTTAAGAGTGCTTGATAAATGAGTAATAAATTAGAAGACCAGTTTTTGACTAAGTCAAAATTCACTAAACTTATCGAAGCTACAGTGAGTGATAAACATATACCTTACATGGATGCTATTCTCGATGTATGTCAAAAGAATGAAATCGAAATAGAAGACATTAAGAAGTTTATATCGCCTGTAATAAAAGATAAGTTAGAGGCAGAAGCGATGGAATTGAATTTCTTACCGAAAAAAAATTCAATCGACTCATCGTTATTTGAGTAGATGCTTATATATAATATAGGTAACTTTGTATCGCTATGATGTTGGCAGGGTTACATTAATATACAGCGTAATATTTCAGTTAATACTTCAGTAAATAAGGAGACAATACTATGTCATTCGAAACTCTAAAGCGCAATCGCGGCGCAAACATCAATAAAATTATTCAGGCAGCAGAATCCGCAAATGGTGGAGAAACTAAGTCCTATGCAGATGATAGGATTTGGAAACCTACTGTTGACAAGGCGGGTAACGGTTATGCTGTTATCAGATTCTTGCCTGGGAAAGACGGAGAGATTCCATTTGTTAGATATTGGGACCATGGATTTAAAGGTCCAACCGGTATGTGGTATATTGAAAACTCTCTAACTTCTATTGGTCAAAGTGATCCAGTAGGAGAACTTAACTCTAAGCTTTGGAATTCTGGTATCGAATCAGATAAAGAAAAAGCCCGGGCTCAAAAACGTAGACTTCATTATGTTACAAACATCTATGTAGCAAATGATCCTTCAGCTCCTCATAACGAAGGTAAGGTATTTCTATATAAGTTTGGTAAGAAGATCTTTGATAAGATTTATGATCTTATGAATCCAGCATTTGCAGATGAAAAGCCAATCGATCCATTTGATATGTGGGAAGGCGCAGACTTTAAACTTAAGATTAGAAATGTTGAAGGTTATAGAAACTACGACAAGTCTGAGTTTACTAGTTCTACTCAACTATTAGAGGGTAATGAAGACCAGTTGAAGACTATATACGAAGGTATGCATGACTTAACAGAGTTTACTAATCCAAAGAACTATAAGACATATGATGAACTTAAAACTAAGTTGATGAGAGTTCTTGGTGAAGAAGCTACAGCTGGTGCTTACACCGTTAAGGAAGAGATTCAAATTAATGAACCTGTTCCAGCCATTGAACCGGTTTCTGCCGCTGAAATGGATGATGAGGCTCAGGATACTATGTCTTACTTTGCAAAGTTAGCAAAAGAAGACTAATTACATTATACCTGCAGCTACAAGATAAGGGTCTGCGGTGTCTACACCGGGGCCCTTATTCATTAGTGTAGTACCTCCAACCTTTACACTACGATCAGAAGCGTCGACGTTTCCTCCAGTGTTAACACTTACATTACCACCAGTTCCTCCGCCACTTGTTCCAGATCCANTTGATAAAGTTGGTGGTTCAACACTCCCNGGTTTTACGGTAGTCTTTCCAAGTACAAAGTTAACTTTTTCTACNGTTTCTACGAGTTTGTCTATATTAAGATTTGGATTTAAGATACCACCTGAACCTTTTGGTCCAAAGTCTACTTCTTNCATACCATCAAAATAGCCTGATCCAGCCTTNCCACCATTAGCCATAACATTAAGTAAGTCATAACTTGATGCTAAACTACTCGCTATATTTTGTATACTTCTTTTAAAGTTTGCTACTCTTAAATTTTGTAATGACTCAAATGACTTTCCAAAATTAACGAGAGCATTTCCCATTAAGTCTAAGCTCTTTATCATTTGTACGTCTAAGTCTTTTAATGGTGATAAAGAATCTACTATTGCAGCTATCTGACCTTTTCTTCTCTTATCTTGGTTAGCCTCCATGTTAGTGCCAAACAAAAAGTTAATTACTTTTGTAGCACCTTCCATTACACTATCAGTTATAGCACCTAGGCCAGCCGATCCAAAAAACTTTAACATCGCAGGTCCTACACCAGACAATGCACTTACTTTATCTCCAATATTTGAATCGAGTTTTCCGAGTTCACCTAGAGCTTCTGCCATATTCTTCATAATGACTTTAAGGCCGCCTCCAGTTACTCCCATCTTGTTGAAGAGATCACCTACACCAGCCAAAGCTCCGAAGAAGCCAGCTACACCAGCACCAATCAATGTCATACCAATTGAAGCCATACCAGCTAATGGCGCACCAAATAATCCTAGTGCAGCGCCAGTTCCCATGAATGCACCTAGTGCTTTTAAACTATCTGGTGAAAAAGCATTAAGCGCTTCTGCTACGTTCTTCATCATGGTCGTAATAGCAGAACCATCTACGTTTAGTAATTGAGTTAGCTTATCACCTACACCTAAAGCTGTAAAGAATCCAGCGATACCAGCTCCAATAGCTGTAATTCCAACGGCCGCTTTTGCTGCCTTACCTACACCAAATAAAGCTGCAAGCGCTCCACCACCTGCCATAAGACCACCAAGCTTTACCAAACCTTCATTTGAAAGAGAACCTAGTGCCTCACCAAAATTCTTTAAGAATGCAGATATATTCTTTCCACCGCCACTATCCATCATTTCCATAGCTTTATCAGATGCGGCTAAAGCCGTAAAGAAACCAGCTATTCCAGCTCCCATAAGAGCTATTCCTGCTCCAGCACTAAATCCTTTACCAAGTGCTCCAAATATAGCACCGGTCGCTAGAACCGCGCCAATGGCCTTCAGACCATTACCACCAAGACCTTCAAGGCCTTCACCTAAGTTAATCAATAATTTTTTAAGATTGTCACCACCACCAAACTTTTGCATGATAGCTTCGGCTCCAGCAAGTCCCATAAAGAAAGCGCCAACACCTGCACCTGCCGCTCCTATACCAATTCCTGCTCCACCAAGTATTGCTCCTAGACCTTTACCACCTAAGAAACCACCAAGGCCTGACATAATACCACCGCCACCAGATTTTTTACCACCTCTGGCTTGTGCTGCTGCAGCAGTATTGGATCCTTTTTCTCTGCCTTCTTCTAGTTTTCTTCTAGCTTCATTGGCAAAGTAAGCACCAAACATGTTTTCAAGACCGGCGATACCAGCATTGATATCGACATTAGTCTGGTTGTTTTCTTTAAGCTGTTCAATTACGTCTACTAGTCTAGCCATTTCCCTGTCTCTGTTTTAGTTCTTCTTCTTTAATTAAATCAACTAACATTCCAACATATACTTCTTTTTCCCACGGTATCAAATTGTCTATCTCACTAAGCGAATACTTATGGTGTTGCATTAAATCAAAATTTGTTTTATAATACGCATGCAACGACGTATGAGATAGACTAATTATAAAAAACTTTGCAGGCCCTCCAACACTACGGTGTTTTTCTTCTTACATTTACCACATTCATAATTTACGTCATAAGTAAGTTTTGGAATCTTTTCAACGTATTCCCTAACCTTACCAAACTGTTCTTGAGTCATAGACTCTAAAAATTCTTGAAACTCTTCGTGAGAAGTTTCATTCATATCGATTCTTTCTTCATCTGTCATTACAGACATAACTGATTCTTTAATCAAAGCAAAAGCCTGTTCAGTCTTGTCAAATCCAATTGCCTTTTCGTTTTTCATCATAGACATAAAAGTCGGGTGCTGCATTTCTAGCACTATGTTGTCTGTGATCTTAACTTCATTGTTATCGGTCTGACCTTTCATTTCAATCTTACTTAAATCGATAGTTACTTCTGTCTCATGTTGATCTTCGCACTTATCACATTTAAGTAATACTTTAGTTGTCTCACCGACTGACTTTGCTCTTATCTGTAAGAACAAGTACTCTATATCGTAGCCAGTTAGTTTTTTAGTATCTACTTCATCTAAGATACAAGCTGTTACAGCATCTAGCATGGCCATAGCAATTTGTTGAGGATCTTGAGATTCTAAAGCAATCAACATAACTTTTTCTTCTTTGACAAGAAAAGGTCTTACTGATACTTTTTTATTTAATGATGGTACCAAGATTTGATACTTAGGTACGTTATTTAGTTTTGGCAGTGCCATTTCATTTCACTCCTTAAAATAATGAGATTCCACCAAGAGGTGTTTGTATGTCCATATTAATAAAGTTCTGCACTCCACTGGCAACTCTCCAGTTAGTATATGCAAATGTAACGGTCAATTGGACTAGACCGTCAAGTTCGTTGTTTAAGTCTACCTGACTAGTATTTATTGGAAAAGCATCGATCAAATCTACGCTGTAAACTGAACCGCCTCCAAGTCCAAGGTTAAACCTAATAGGTCCTAGTTGTTTACTAAATCCTTTCAATGGTTGCCTTAATTGATGGATTTGTACTGTCCTTGCGTATTCTTTCTTGTAATTAGATTCCATACCGGTCTCATTTATTACTGATGAGCGCCAGTTATCAAAATATTTTTTAACTCCATAGTCATTCATAAGATAAAAAGTCATAGATACGTCGTCTACAGCATAGCCATAAGCCATCTTTTGAAACTCCATACCTATTCGTCTTTCGTTAGTTATGATAGTTTTTGCTGGTAAGCTGGCGTTGCTGCAAAGTATGTTAATGTTTCTAGTACTTTCACCACCAAAAGTTCCGGGTAAAGTAACTAGAAATTTATTGTTTCTCGCAAAACCTAATTTAACCGAGGCTAAAGCTTTTAATTCATCTACACTAGTTGCCATTAGCAGCTCTCCTAGAATCAGAGTATATACTTCCTGCACTAGACTTTTTCCATGATGCGGTTGGAAGAAACGTAGCAATTTCCCATTCAGGCGCAGGCACTTCAGCAAATTTTGATTTTACATGACTAAGTAAGTAATGTTTAAAGCAAGGCTTAAAATATCTAAACTTTCTAGTGCCACTCAATAAACTATATGTCAATCTAAATTTGGTAGTGTTATCGTATTTTTTGTTATTAGTTATTTCTAGCAATCCATCTAAAAATTTAGCTCTTAATATAGGAGGAAGATAATGTAAGTTAACTCCATAGAATCCACCTTTAGCTGGTTCTACTGGAATTGTAGGTGGAAATGTATCGTAGTATGGCAGTTTATCTTTTGTCTTTGGATCGTAAAAAAACATAAACATTCCACCATAACTATGAGTACGAACTTGTTCTAATTCATCTTCTCTCATAAGCTGTTCACGATTTATTCTTGTTAGCCTTTGGATTCTTTTACGAAACCACTCTCGAGATTCAGCTGTACGAGGTGTGATACCAGCTCTAAATGCTTCTAGTTCTAGTTTTTGAAAGAGATTGCTCATACTTCTATTTATAACTATTTTTTGCGCTTTTTACGCCTGAATTGTTTTAATGGCCTATATGTACCTTTGAGCTTTCCAGGGACTGGTTTTTGCATAAGTTTCATTTCTTGCAAAGTCTTTTCAGTCCATATTTGAAACTCCCATCCTCTATCTTTAGCAAATTCATTTGCGGCTTCCCACTTATTCATATTTTTTATATATGTTAAACCTTCACTTATGTACTGCTTAGTCTTTCTTTTACCTTCAGGTGGTCGTGTTTCTTTTTCTGGTTTTATCTCTACTAAGAGAGTTTTATCATCAAATACTATTTTCATGTCAACAAAATATCTGTGGTATTTCTTATCAACTTCATAAAAATACGGCACTATAACTTCTTCAGAACTCCAATTTCTTACCTTTGGATTATTATCGCACCACTGAAATACGGCCTTCTCCCATAAAGACCTATATACTACTTTAGAGGCGTCACCTTTGTACTTTTGTCTGTTCTTAACCTTATATAAGCCTGAATAAACCATGATTTTCGTTATAAATAGAAAAATAATACTTAACTATATCTATAAGGAAAAAAAATATGCCGATGCTAGATTTTCCGGGAGCTAAGCTACAAAAGCTAGGTCCAAGTGGAGAAAAGATAGTTGCCAACGCCGTACCAGGGTTAGATGCTTTTGGTGGTGAAGGTCCTAAAATTAAAAACGTTCTATCTACCGCCACTTCAACAGTAGGTAATGAACTTTTAGCTTTTGCTCAATCATTACAAGGTCATGGTGAAGACTTAAAATATCCACTGGAAACTGGTAATCCAGCTTATCAGTCACGAGTAAAATTTCAAGTTTTTGAATTTAGAGCGAAGCAAGATGGTGTTACACAGAAATCTCATGTTAAACAACCAACTGACAATCTTGCCACCTCAGCAGGATCAGTAGATGGTATTGAACATGCTGAAGAATTTGCTGGATTAGGACCAGCAACTACAGCCTCTCAAAGTTTAAAAAGGCCAATGACGCCTGATGAAGAAGATGAAGCATTGGAAGTAGCCGAAAGAGGTCTAGCACTTCAAACTGAAAAAGCTACGGCCGGAGCCGCAGCTGTAGGAGACTCTGTAACTGATACGGCCATAGGTAAAGCTGCCATAGCTGCAGTGTCAGGTGGATTAGACTTTCAACTTAAAAGAGACGAACCAATTGTTGATCTATATATGCCAATTTCTTTTAATTATGCTGATGGTGTACAATATGAAAACGCAAGTTTAGGAGCTTCAGGTGCTGTTTCGGAGGCTTTGATTAACGCAGGAGCTGATGTTGCTATGGGAGCCGGACAAGCAGTGGCGAACTTATACAACGACGCCAAAGGTAGTTTCTTTGATCTACTAGACGGAAATATTGATCTAGCTTCTGATGCTTCGAGGTTTGGATTACAAAGAATAAACGAAATATTTAATCCAGTTACTGGAATCAAAAATGCTGTCACAGGCGCAACGAGAATGATTATCAATCCAAACGTAAGAGCTTTATTTAGAGGTGTTAATCTACGAGAATTTGCGTTTCAATTTAAGTTCATTGCTGATTCTGCACAAGAAGCAGAACAAGTACGTAAGATAATCAAACACTTTAGAAAACAATTATATCCAGATACGTTTGGTGCATCATTTAATGTCGGTGGAACTACAGTAAATGCAGACGTTGGATTTAAGTTTCCACACGTATTTCAGATAAGTTTTCATCATAGAGGAAGTAGAAACTTAAAACTTCCAAAATTTAAGTATTGTTATTTAAGAAATGTCAATCACACTATTAATCCAACAGGTGGAGCATTACGTAGAGATGGACAGCCAAACGAAATAGATCTTACACTTAGCTTTGTAGAGTATAAGACACTAACAAAACAAGATATCGAACAAGGATTCTAATATGCTTTATTTTGAAGACTTTAAAACTTTACTATATAACTTTGGAAATGAAGTTGATCCAGTAGTATTTCAAGACATATCTAAGTATGCAGATGTAGTGGATCAGATTAAAGATAATCTAACGTTTTTTAATCTGCATTTTGTACAAGAAGGTTTCAGACCAGATCAAGTTTCAATACAACTGTATGGTACACCACTTTATTACTGGACTTTTTATCTTCTCAATGATGATATTAGGCAGCAAGGTTGGCCATTAATCAGAGGCGAACTTGAAACATACACTAAAAAATTATTTCCAAACACGGTCTTAACTACAAGAAATGATATCGCATCAAAACTTAAAGTAGGACAAATTGCAACTGGAGTATCTTCTGGTGCAAGTGGTAAGATTATAAGAAGAAATCTTAATCTTGGCCAAATAGTAGTAGAAGGAACTGTAGGATTCAGAATTGGCGGAGAAAATATTAACTCAACAAATGCTGATGGAGATCTTGAAACTATATTTGCAGTTTCTAGCGCGAATGAGTATCAATCAGAGTCTCATTACATCGATGGAAGTGGAACAATAGTAGATATAGATCCGCACGTAGGCCCGGGCGCGCTTCTCACTGGTAAAACTTTTGAAGAAGTATATTTTGATGTCAATGAGAGTTTACGTACTATAAAAATTATCAAGCCGTCATTAATGAGCACAGTAATATCAGGTTATAAAAAAGCGATAAAGTCATAAAATGTCAAACACAGCATTAGCTCAACAACAAACTGACTTTCAAATTATAAGTGCAGTTATTTCGAGTGATAGAAGTCCGGTAGGAATTGATATCGCAAAAGTCATAAGTGACTTTGTAATTTATGAACATATAGAAAAGGCGTATCTTACGGCTAGATTTGTATTTTACGATCAAGAAAATATAGTTCAAGATATGGACTTTCAAGGCGGAGAAAAATTAACACTTACACTACAACATTCTGAAGAAAGAATTACAGGAAACGATATAGAAAAAGTATTTCTTATCGATAAGATTGATAACATATTTAAAGTGGACGAGAGAAATGAATCAGTTGTTATACACTGTATTGAATATCATGCTTTTGAATCTGCCGCTCAAAATATAAGTAAGTCATATTCCGGAGCTCCTTCGAAGATTATTAAAAAGATATTAGACGAATATTTAGATAAAGAATTACTCATAGATGATGTTGATGCTATAAATGATCTTAAAGTAATAATACCAAATTTAGATCCAATTGAAGCTTGTAACTGGCTGAAAAAAAGAGTCTTATCTCAATCTGGTCTTCCTTTTTATCTTTATTCTGCTTTAGGTGTAAATAACTTGGTGCTAAAAAGTTTAGATAAGATGTTAACACAAACGCCACTTAATTTAAATACACCCTACATATATGCACCAAGTATAACTTCTAATGATGCAGGTAGTCAAAAATATTATCTTATAGAAAACTATGAATATAATAGTGGAGAAAAACTAATGCCATTAGTAATGGAAGGATTAGTAGGAGCTGAATATCAATTTTTTAATACAATGACAGGAACTCCTACTAAGATTCATTTTGACGTTGATGAAGATCTATTTAGTCCACTGGTAGTAGACAATAAATTAGGCGCTCAAAATACAAGATATAACTATGCACCTGGGTATAAAATTAAAGATAAGCCATTGAGCCAACTTGACTCTAGATCGATAACTCAAATATCATCGTCTGGAGCGTACAAGCAACTTCAAGGTAGTTTTAAAAGTTACAACGATGAATCGGCATCTGGACAACATAGAAGAAAAGCCATTGGTGCTGCCGTAAAGAAATTTGTAACTAAGACTCCATTAAGAATTACTGTATCAGGCCGAGAGTTTTTAACTGGAGATGAAAACTATACCATTGGTAAAACAATACGAGTCTTGTTCTTAGATAACACGCAAGAATCTGGAGAACAAAGACCAAAATACGACCAAAAGAAATCAGGTGATTATATTATATTTGCTACTGAACATATATTTAAAACAGAAAGATATGACGTGAACTTGTTACTTGGTAAAGTAGCTTCTGTCGGAGAGGAGCCAATTACATGAGTTTTTATGGTGATCAAACTCGATGGTTTGTCGGCACAGTTGTTGATGTCAATGATCCACTTAAACTAGATAGAGTACGAGTTAGAATACACGGCGTTCATTCGTCTAATACAGTTGATATTCCTAACCAAGATTTACCATGGGCACAGGTTAATATACCAGTTACTGAAGATGGAAGTTCTGGATTAGGCGCAAATTGTAACTTAAAAAATAGAGCACAAGTCTTTGGTATATTTTTAGACGGCAAAAATTCTCAACTTCCTCTGGTCTTAGGTTCAATACCTAAAATAGAATTAGATGACAATGAATTATCTGAACAATTAGACAAGGCTGATTCTTTAATAGATATACAAATAACAGGAAATACTAATACTGAAAAAGCGTTTAATTTTTTCGTTTCAGAAGCTGGTGGTGGATTTACAGAGAAACAAGCTTGTGGAATGATTGGTAATTTTATGGTAGAATCTGGTGCAAATGCTAATAATGGAGACTTAAATCCTTCAGCCAGATCTGGATTCGAAGATGAAAATAGTTTTGGAATCGCGCAATGGAATCCAGCAAAAGCAGCTGGAAATAGGTTTGGTCAATTAGTAGATTTTGCTAATCAAAGAAATTTAAATTATAGAGATATAGAAACACAACTTAAGTTTGTAAAGTTCGAACTAGAAACTACACCATACTTAGGTCTTGGTAAATTAAGAAAAACAAAAACAGTAAAAGAAGCAACTATAGTGTTTCAAGATAAGTATGAAAGACCAAATAAAGATTTAGCTCATACTAACCAAAGAGTAGCTTTTGCTAATGAGGTCTATAAAAAATTAGGTATAGGAGCAACGACGTAAATGGCGATTGAAGAAGGAAGAGGCAGATCGGTACAAATTCCGAACGACGTTAACGTTTTAGAAATCATACAAGTTACTGTATTTCAAAATCAAAGTTCTATCGGAAAAAGACTCTTTACTGGTCAATTTACTTTTAGCAATAATAAGGTAACTGTAAAAACAAAGAAGCCACAGTTTAAAATAAAAGTTGAATACGAAAAATCTGTATCTCGAGAAGAGTTTCAACAGTCAGTTCCTCCTGAGTTATTCAATGCGGTAACTAATATTGAGGCACAGATAAAACCTCAAATGTTAGCAACTGCTGAAAATGTAAAAGCCGAAAGAAGTTTACTTGAAGGTGCACCTATTAATAACATGGGTGAATCACTAGCAGGTATAAAAAGCTTGTTTGCAGGTGGAAAGCCTATAAAAGCTTTTAGAAAAAAAGCAGCACCAAGTGTATTGGAAGAA
>PCAT01000118.1 GCA_002730655.1 Balneola sp. | reverse complement strand
AGAGTGATTTCAGCCTCTGTCGGATCTGGTGATAACAAACAAGTCCTTCTTAATATAGAAGATTATGGAGACATTGATGTCTCTACCGCAGTCAATTTTCGATAATCAACAATTGGTGCCAAAGTTCCAAATAATTTTGGCACATATTTTGCAAATAATTTTTTAAATAGTTTACCGTAACAGGAGTTAAATATGTCTTTTTACACAGCATTGACCGGCTTGAAAGGCGCACAAACAGATATTTCAACCACATCGAATAACATCGCCAATGTTGGCTCTAGTGGCTTTAAGAAAAGTCGTGCAGAGTTTGGCGATATATTTGGATCAACTCCTCTTCAAACTAATAATATTGGCTCTGGAACGCTAACCAAGTCAATTAAACAGCAGTTTTCACAAGGTAACATTACTCAGTCTACAAACACTTTAGATATGGCTATTTCTGGCCAGGGCTTTTTTGCAATGCAAGGTGGCGGTAACGCGGGGCAAACTGTTTACACAAGAAACGGAGCCTTTTCAGTAAGTGACGATGGCTTTATTGTGGATAGTAACGGTCAATTTTTATTAGGCTATCCAGTAGACACAGCGGGTGCGGTATCTGATAAAACTCTACAAGGTGCAACAAAAATGCAGTTATCTGCAAATTTTGGTGAGCCGCAGGCAACAGAAAATATAACAATGGGGGTAAATTTGCCCTCTGATGCAGAAGTCATTGGCGCAGATGTTGAGTTCGACCCTAACGATGCGACAACCTATTCTGCTTCATCATCAGTTACGATTTTTGATAATGGTGGAAATCCAAAATCAGCTACAGTTTTCTATATTAAAACTCAGAACCCATCGGCAACGGATCAGACATTCAAGTATGATACTAAAATGTTTGTTGATGGAGTGGAAATAACGCCTGAATTATCTCGTTCGACTGATAGCAAGGGCAACGCATTATTTATTGATAAGTTTGGTCAAACGACCACGTCTGCAGAAGATCCGGCTTATATCTTAGAAGGTAAGGGATCACCTTTATATAGAGCAGATGATCTTGGCGAAGCTCAGAAATCTTCTCCCGCAAAACTTACTGGGCTGGGCCTTGAAACATACCTTGGTGATGGCAGAACAATAGAGATTGTGACAGACCCAATGCAGTTCAAAAGAACAATGGAGTACCAAACTCTTACTGAGGTAGCAAATCCAATTCCGGGTACATTTTGGGGTAAGGATTTTCTTTTGGTCGATGTGGATGGTAGTGGCCCGGTTTCTATTGATGTGCCTCCAGGCGTATACACAGGAGAAGAATTAGCCGCCACTGTTGAAATAGAACTTCGTAAGGCATTTGGTGATGATAAGAAGATCCAGCTTACAGAAGGTGTCGATAGTACTTTCACCATCGATTTAAAAACTTCATCTGGTGATGGTAAATCTACCGGTCTTGCAACTCCAATAGTCATTGACCTGCACACGTCAACTTTGGTGACCGAGGGCATAGAGCCTGGATATAGTGCCGAAGACGGTTTAGGAATGGATGCATTTTTAGCACACGCACAGACCCTAATGACTGCAGGACTAAATGAATATATTCAAAGTGGTGTTGATGTTGATGCGACAGCTGCAGCTGAATTAAATGTTGAGGGTCGTCTTTTCAAAACAACTATGGGCACACAAATTACTGATGCACCGCAAAATTTTGATATTATTTCATTTGATCACCTTAATGAAGACGTTGATGCGGCTGCACAGGAGAGATACATAGCTTATGCGAATGTAGATGATAATCCAAACATCAAGGCTTATGATGCAAAGTTTGAACCTGCTTTAACCGCATTTGGCACGAGTGGTGATTATCTACAAGTGACGCTTGCTGGAGATTTAACCGCTATTGATTACGAAGTATTTCGGTTTCAGCAAAATGATGATGGAGTAAATCCTACAGAATTTATTGATCAAGTTGGAGCAGATGAGGTGGCAATAAAAAGTGCAACCTATGATGCGGGAACTGACACAACGGCCTTCGTGCTAGACCATACTGTGACTGGTACGGCTGTTATTGATCCTGGTAATGGAACAGAAAATGCTATTAAGATTTTGGCAAAGCCGTCAGATTACGTTGAAGCCTATTTTGAGGATACAGCAGGTCTAGTTGAGGGTGTTTCAGATGTATATTATTCTAACAAAATAGTTTTGCGCGAGATAGATAGTGCCGCAAAACGTACTGCAGATGGAGCTGTCTTTGGTTCGAATGCTGCGGGAAGTTTTTCAAATTTTGTATCAACAAACGGTCTTAATGCTGGCGATGCATCAGATTTCGGATTAGACAGCAGCACAGAAACTATGGCTTGGGTAGACCAGAGAGATCCGGCTATAAAATTGGGATATGACGAAACAAACCAAAGACTGACTTTTGATGGTGTTAACGGACAATTAGGCAAAGGCACGGGTGTAGGGTTTGATGCATTTACCGCATATAGTATTGAACTTGATGCTGGTGACAATGGTTTAGGTATTCCTGCTCTTGGCGAAAGTCCTGAAGTAAGTTTAGAGACTGACGACTTATTGCTTGGAGAATCCTTTCTTGCAGACGGCCCGGAAGTTAGAGCCATAAACAAGCGTTATGGGATGGAAGTTGAATATGATACTGTCGCAAACGTATTTAATATTTCGAGTGGAACAACCGGCGAAGCTATCGCCGCCAATTCGGTCGTCGGAGTTAATGTTGCTCAGTCTTCATCTACGGTAGCCGTTGGTCGCTATAACTTAACGGAAACTGGAACTGTGGATCCTACTGATACAGCCGAGTACGACTTTAACAAAATCGGAGAAGGCTTAAACCAAATTATGGGATATCCTCGTGAAGGAGTGGAGGGCTATACTGGTCCTACGGGTCTTATTTCCCAACCAGCCTCAACATCAGGTTTTGAAGCTTTAATGGATATGAGTGAAGCTTTTACAATTACTGAATTAGCGGGTGAAAATATATTTAATGTGGTTGTCAATGGTGTTAGCGCTTCAATCGCTATTCCTGAAGGTAATTACAAGGGCGATACGCTTGCTTTGGCTCTTGAAAGCCGTATTAATGCGATGAAAAATCCAATTTCAGGAAGATCTGTGGGTGGTGTAACTGTTGAGTATGATAGTGAAATAAATAATCTTACATTCACTACAGCAACAACTGGTGAAGGTTCAACAATTGCAGTGAATGGTGCGTTGCGTTTTGGTTTGAGTGATATCCCATTGGGTCTAGGCACTACTTCATTAGTAAGAACCCCAGTGCAGGCAACAGATGAGCTTGGACGTCCATTATATATTGCTCCAAATGGTGAAATTACGCCAAACAGTCAGGAGTTCGCAGACAATATGGTAGAGGACTTTTATCCTCTTTATCTNGATGANGGTGAGTTNACCTTTGATCTTGATGGGAGACTGGTCAGNCCAATAACNAAGGTACAATACTCTGGAGATTTGACNCANTTAACCTTNGATTTCGTAAATGCTACNCAATTTGATCAAGCATTTTCCGCTAGTGAAATTGAACAGGACGGATATTCGGCTGGTCGTCTNACNAACCTAGAAATTGATAATTATGGTAACGTGAGAGCAGGCTACTCAAATGGTCAAAATGTGAGTTTAGGCAAAATAATGTTAGCTAGCTTTTCAAACGAGAGCGGTTTGAAGCAGATTGGTAATTCGACGTTTATTGCAACGGCCGCTAGTGGAGATCCTGAATTGGGTGAGGCATCCGAAGATGGATTTGGCCAAATATTGTCAGGATCATTGGAAAGATCAAATGTTGATATTACTGAAGAACTTGTAAATTTAATTACATCTCAGCGTAATTATCAGGCAGCTGCAAAAGCGATTGAAACTTCGACAAGTATGACGCAGACAATTATCAACATTAGAAGCTAATTAAAGTAAGATTTGGACTTGTTAAGTTATGGATAGGCTAGCCCAAACGGCATTAAGTGCACTAAGGCAGATGCAAGACAATAAATTTGATCTTGCCCATAACTTGGCTAACGTAAATGTACCAGGGTTCCGGCGGGATTTACCAAACGAAGGAAATGCAGGTTTTCTTAAAGAGCTAGAAAAGCTATCAGCTAAGGTTTTACCTTTGGAAACTGAGGTTAGGAAATTCTCCAACGAGTCTGGGCAATTGCAAAACACTGGGCTTGAGACTGATGTAGCAGTTTTAAATGGTGGTTTTTTTTACATTCAACCAGAAAACGGTGAAATCGCTCTCTCAAGAAGGGGAGATTTGGGACTGAATGCCCAAAATCAATTGGTAAATGGGGTTGGGGATCTTGTCTTATCAGATGGCCTGGAACCTATCATTCTTCCAAATTTTACCTCAATGAGTATCACAGATATTGGGGAGGTTCTTGTTCAGCAGGCCGGCGCTCCCGATGGACAGCTGACAAGTGTTGGTTTTATTGGATCAACTTCTAGTGAGGTTGATCAGCTTGTAAAAAGTCTGGATGGTAATATCCGTAAGCCAGATGGCACTGTGCCGGCTGCAGATCAGACTGCTAGATTTGGACAAGGCTTTTTAGAGTCTTCAAATGTAAGTGCTATCGAAGAGCTTATTAGAAATATCGATATGCAGCGACAATTTGAGATCAATGTGAAGTTGATAAAAAAAGCAAGCGATCTTGATAGTGCCGGTGCAAAGTTAATGAACCTACCAACATAAATTTATGTTTGGCATAAAGCTTGCTCCTAGTTGATTAAAGAAAAGGGCAAAAAGAAATGTCAACATCAGCAATGCACGTAGCCAAAACTGGCCTAACCGCTCAACAGTATAAAATGCAAGTAATTGCTAATAACCTGGCTAATGTGAATACCACAGGTTTTAAGCGCGATAGAGCAAATTTTGAGTCTCTATTCTATCAAATTGTTAAAACAGCTGGTGCGCAGACAGCCGATGATACGGCTCTAACGTCGCCACTCGCAGTTGGTACTGGGGTTAAGGTAGTTAGTACACAAAAACTTTTCACTCAAGGTGGTTTGGTTAGTACAGATAACTCTTTGGACTTAGCAATTGATGGTCCAGGATTTTTCCAGGCGTTGCTGCCTGATGGTCGAGTTGGTTATACAAGATCTGGAATTCTATCCCGTAATGCGGAGGGTGTCTTAACAACTACTAGCGGTTATGTTCTGCAGCCTCAAATTCAAATACCAACAGACGCAACCAGTATAAATATTTCAAATACAGGAATAGTAAGTGTGACGGCACCTGGAAATGACATTGCCCAAGAAGTTGGTCAAATATCGTTAGCCAATTTCAGTAATCCCAGAGGCTTGACCCCTGTAGGGGAAAACTTTTTAGTTCCATCTGCTGAAAGTGGGGTAGCACAGGAAGGCGCTCCGCTTGACGGGGGATTTGGTAAAGTCCTTCAAGGCTACGTAGAAAGTTCAAATGTAAATGTTGTTCAGCAACTGGTTGATATGATTGAAACGCAGCGGGCTTACGAGGTAAGCTCAAAATCAATCACCGCTGTTGACGAAATGATGCAATTTATTTCTCGAAACTTGTAGGTGTATCTTGTTAAAGTATGTTTTACCGTTTTGTTCAGTACTGGTAGCTTGCGATACCTATGTGGAAGAACAGCGCTCCGTAGATTTTGAACCAATATATCTAGAAAATTCTGAAGAAGAGGTTGCTCAGGAAGATTTTGGGGGCATCTATAAAAAAGATAAGGGTAACCTTTTCGCGATGGAGGCGCGTGCTCACAGAGTAGGTGATATTCTAACGGTATCCTTTACTGAAAGTTTTCAGGCGACAAAATCACAAAATGCGGCCAGTTCTAAGACCAGTGAAAACACAGTAACTTTGCCCACAGTGATGGGAAGCATATTGCCGAACTCCTTGGGTAACTCTGCTGAGCTTGGATCTACTGGAGCAAGTACATTCTCTGGATCAGGCTCTACTAATCAGTCAAATTCGCTCTCAGGGCTAATATCTGTACATGTCGTCCGTGTTTATCCAAACGGTAACTTAGAAATTTTAGGCCAGAAAAAGTTAACTTTGAATAATGGTGATGAATATATAAGGGTTTCTGGAATAGTTAGACCTAGAGATATTTCTTCAGACAACATTGTTCAGTCGGATCGGATTGCAAATGCTGATATCAATTATGTGGGTGCTGGCGATACTGCAAGAACAGGTAAAAAGGGTTGGTATACCAGGGTACTTGATACCCTCAATCCAGTTTAAGGTTAGGTAAATGTTTAGAATTATACGTATATTGCTAGTTTCACTTATTTTTGTGGGCCAAACGAGTTGTTTATTTGCCGACAGGATTAAGGACCTGACTTCGTTAGCTGGTATAAGATCTAATCAGTTAGTTGGATATGGGGTTGTAGTTGGTTTGGCTGGCACAGGTGATGGGAATACGGGGATTACCTTGCAGTCAATGCAGTCATTAGTCTCAAGATTTGGCGTAACATCCGATTTAGATGGTTTTAATGGTGATAACGCCGCAGCTGTTATGCTAACTGCTGATCTTCCTCCATTTACTAAACCTGGACAGGCTATAGATGTAACCGTGTCTACTGTTGGTGGTGCAACTTCACTAAAAGGTGGGACACTTCTAATGTCGCCTCTACTAGGTGCAGACGGAGAGACATACGCCATAGCACAAGGAAATATTGTTGTTGGCGGATTGGGCGTTGAAGGTGCCGATAATTCTTCTTTAACAGTAAATATTCCTACTGTAGGCCGCATTCCAAGAGGTGCATCAGTTGAGAGATTAGTTCCTACTGAATTTTTAAGCACAGACTTTGTTATATTGAATTTGCATAGAGGCGATTTTTCTACAGCCAACAACATCGCTAATGCCGTCAATGATTTATTAGGACCTGGAATAGCTATTCCGCTTGATACGAATAGCGTCAGAGTTAGAGCTCCAGAGGATCCCGCCCAGAAAGTTTCCTTTGTTTCGATTTTAGAAAACATTGAGGTTGATAGGGGTACTCCGCCTGCAAAGATTATCGTAAACTCTAGAACAGGTACATTAGTTATTAGTGGCAATGTTAAAGTAACACCTGCTGCAGTTTCTCATGGTACTTTATCTGTAAAGGTCAGTGAAGATGTAAATATTGAAGGTGGTGATGCAACTGCGATTGGCGATGGAGCTCAAGCGAATGCTGCTGGCGCTGCAGTTCCGGACACTGAAATTGAGGTCAAGGAAGACCTTGCAAAAGCCTTTTTATTTGATTCCGGTGTTTCTCTTAGCGATCTTGTAGATGCTATAAATGCTGTGGGCGCGACTCCTTCTGACTTGGTTGCGATATTAGAGGCTTTGCGTGAAGCAGGTGCACTTAATGCTGAATTGATAGTTATTTAGAGTTTTTCGATGGCTACTATAAATAATGCTCATATTGAGAACTTGGAACTGATCGGGAAAGCGAAGTTAAATTTTTCTCGTGAGGCCGACAGTGCACCCAACTTTGATCATCAGTCAAATAAAAATGATGATTTAAAATCTGTAGCAAATCAATTTGAAGCAATATTTTTAGAAATGCTCTTGAAGCAGGCAAGAGAAAGTAAACTTAGTGATGGGCTATTTGATACAGACTCAGACGATAGTTTTGTTCAGATGTTTGATGCTGAGCTGGCTAAAAGTTCGAGTGAATTGGTCGATATTGGAATTGCAGAGGCAATAATACAACAAATGTCTCCGCATGGAACTAGATCATGAGCGATATATATGGAATTGCTAAATCTGGTTTGCAGGCATACAAAGAGGGCCTTGCAACAACCGGTCAAAATATTGCTAACGTTGGAAACGAGGCTTACGCAAGGCGTGAGGCTCATATAAGCGAGGTCAAGTCTGGGTCAGACGCTCTTCAAATATCAAATTCTGCTGGATATGGCGTAAAAATTGACGGCATAACAAGAGCATTTAATCAATTCATCGATATTCAATTGCAAAATGCCGCCTCAGGATTTGCTTTTTCTACTGCTCAGGCAACTGTGTTGAACCAATTAGAACAAGTCGTCAGACCTACGCAAGGGTCAGTTTCGCAAAGACTTCAGGAACTTTTTGAGTCATTCAATTTAGTTGCGCAAGATCCTTCTGATTTAGCATCTCGACATGTGGCGGTTGATAACGCTAAAGCATTGGCTTCTTCAATAGTTATAGTCGCAAATGGTATTTCAGATTTAAGAAATTTTGTTTTGGAAAATTTAGACACTGATGTTTCCGAGGCGAATGGTATACTTAAACAACTGACTGAAATTCAAGAAGAGTTGCTTGGAAATGAACCAGCACGCAAAGCTCCAAATGACTTATTGGATCAGCGAGATGCATTGATCAAAGAACTCAGTAACTTAGTTGAAGTTAACGTCGATTACAAATCAGGCGGAATGATAGATATTTCTATTGGCACGGCAGGACAAGGTAGACCTCTTCTTTCAGGAGTAGTCCATTCGAACTTAGTTGTTCAGCAAAGTGGGGGAAGTCCAAAGATTTTTTTAGATAACTCAAACGGTGGAGGTCTGTCGAAAATTCAACTGCAATCTGGAAGAATTTCTGGGAATTTAGCTGCCGACATTGCACTCGTCGAAACTAAATCTGCTCTAGATCAAATGACCAGAAAACTAGTTTCTGAATTTAACGAATTACATAACTTGGGCACAAATTTAAACGGTGAACTTGGAGGTGATTTTTTTAACTTGGACGGAGTTAAAATTCTTAAAACTTCTGATGAGTACAGCACATCTCAAATCAATATCGCAGGTTCAACCAATACTAAAAACGGAGAAAGTTTCAAAGTTGATTATGATGCATCCAAAGACATCTGGAGTTTGAAAAATAATTTTGGGGAAGAAATAGCTGAATTTAAAGATACTTTTGATTTTGATGGTATTAAAATCAATATAGCTGGCAAAGCCTCTCTTGGTGATGAATTCAATATTGAATTTACGGACGGGCTATCAGAGAATTTAAATCTGCTGCTCCAAGACGGCCGTGATTTGGCTGCTAGTTCATTTTATTTGGTAGAGCGCGATCCAGAAAATGTAAGTTCAACTCGGCTTTCTATAAGTAAATTTGAGGAACCAAAATTATCTGGTTTCGCTAATTTAAGCGAAGTTTTTTCCAGTTCACAAAATAGCGCAAATCCCAGTAACTTTTTAAATAATGGTGTTCTTGGTGTGTTTAAAAACGTCAGCAGGATTAACGAGCTTACCTCTATTCAAACGCAACCAAAAATACAATTTGGTCAAGATATTACTTCATTGGATAATAGTGCCACGTTAACACTTAAATTAAATGGTACCGATAGAAATTTTGTTTTAGGGGATATTGCCGGGACTTTTGATAATTATTCAGTTTTAGCTGAATATCTCAACAATGGTGCTATCAGATCTGATGACGCTGACGCCTATTCTTTTTCTGATTTGGGTTTATTTGCCGGCGGTAATTCTTCTACTTTAAGTATAACGTCTGCTTCTACACCTAATTATTCTTTATTGGAGGAAGGAACGTTTGGGACCTCTACTGGAGTATTAATCCCAGGAGATACTGGAGATGCAGATATACAAATATTTACAAAGGAAGGGGTGCATATAGCTGGCAAACCGCTAACGCAATTAGAAGCAGCATCTATAATAACTCAAGCTAATGGTTTTTATTCAAGTGCGCAGTATGATGCTAATTATTTAGCGACAGATATAGGTGATACGTATATTGGAGCCTCTATAGAACGGCTGACGACAACTGGAAATTTTGTTTCTTCAATTTCTAGTTTAGGCACAGACACAGCCATCAATTCAAATTTGACTGTTGGAGCAACGGCAGCTTATCCTACCGAGCGGGCATTGATGGCGGACCCAATCGAAATTTCCACCGCAGCA
>PCAT01000012.1 GCA_002730655.1 Balneola sp. | reverse complement strand
GTGTAGGTGTAACGAAGTGCACCCCCATTGGGAACATTCAATCGGTAGCTCAAACTTCTACTTTCTCCTGATAAAACAAGGATATTAGAAGCTAGATTTTCTGCTTCGAAAAGAATTTGTTGGGTTTCAACATTGTAGTTTTCCGTACTTAAAAACCCCAAATTGTAGGCAGAAAGAGTGGTATCTCCAATCATTTGCACAGGTATTCCCGCCCAATTGACATGCTCTTTTAAGGTGAATTGGGTTGGTCCTGCCCCTTTATTTGTGAAGATAGTTTTATATAGTGGAGTATCTATTGTAGTAAACCGTTGTACCGAATCTTGGATGACCCCAAACATTCCAACATTTTGTTCTTTGGGTTCGTCACCATCAATAATTTGACTCGATTTCATGTTACTAAGTGCGCTAGCCCCTATACCCTGTTTTTTTAATCTACTAGGTACTCCAATATCTGAATCTAAGTTAGGATTTAGGTTTTGGTTTAATTCAACTTGAGCTAAACTATCTCTAACAACTCTTTGACGTTGTTGTTCGGCTAATTGTTCTTCGCTAGGTAAAGTGAAATAAAACCAGCCTAGCATCAGCACAAATATTAGGGTAAATCCAACTACAGTATTCTTATCCAAAACAGCTAATTATTATTGGGTTAGTATTGGTGGATATATGTCAAATCCGACTCTTTGGAGAATGCTGCACATTTTTACTCCTCTGAATGTTTAAATGTATCAATATCATAGGCTAAAATCTCTATGAGATTGTTGAGTCCTTTATGCATCTGATATTTTACAAGCTCAAAATCAGGATTAGGATAACGGGCAATTAGGGCCAAATGCAAATTAATTGAGTTTTTCCTCAAAAAATGATGCAATTCCCTATTCGAAATACGAAAACTTTCCCTGAGTAACCTTTTTGTTTTATTTCTAGTAACCGCGTTACCTATATGTTTTGGGGCAATGAACGCCGTTTGGAGCCTGTTTTCAGATGTAGGATTAGATTTAGCGAAATGAAAAGGACAGAATCGAAATAAAATACTGCCTAAACGAAAAGTAGTAGGAGCTTTAAAAAGTTTTTCAAAAGCAGATTTCCCTCTCAATATTGATAGTTTGGGTAGCTGATGTGTTTTTACATCAGTTGAGAGAGGAGCTAATAAATTATTTGGCTCCTTTTCGCTCATCACTAACCGTTAGCTTATGACGACCTTTTGCTCGTCGACCAGCAATGATTTTTCTCCCGCTTTGGGTAGACATTCTGTCTCGGAAACCATGCTTATTTTTACGCTTTCGATTACTAGGTTGGTATGTACGTTTCATGGATCTAGTTCCTCAAATTTTTGAATATCCAAAATAGCCTAAAATATAGGCATTAATTTCTATAAATCGAATATTTATCCTAGGAAATTAAACTTATCTGTAACATGTGTTGAACGGCCTCGTTTGAAAGGTTACATTTGATATAGCAATAATTTAGTTATACTAAACTCATGCAAGCTGTATTAATTACTATTCTAACATGTTTCACCAGACTATTTTATACCCATGATTGATAAGGTAGGCAAGCTAATTACAAAGATTTTTGGCTCAAAAAGCGAAAAAGATATTAAATCAATTCAACCACTAATCGAAGAGATTAAATTATATAGTTCGAATTTGGAAGCTCTGAGTGATGAAGAGTTAAAAGCTAAAACGGAGTATTTTAAGCAACTCATTACAGAAGCAACAAACGATGTGAGAAATGAAATTGCAGAGCTAAAGGGTAAATTAGAGCATATTGAAGAGCTTCAAGATGCGGATCATAGACAACTTACGGACGAACTCGAGGAGCTAGAAAACCGAGAGTTAGAACTGATTGAGCAAACTCTTGACCGCATCATGACTGAAGCCTACGCGGTATTAAAAGACACTTGCCGTCGATTTGTGGGTAAATCTTGGAAAGTTGCAGGTGATGCTATTGAGTGGAACATGATTCCGTATGAAGTGCAACTGGTTGGCGCAATGGCACTTCATCAAGGTAAAGTAGCAGAAATGAAAACCGGTGAAGGAAAAACCTTGGTGTCTATATTTCCCGCATATTTAAATGCCCTAGCTGGTAAAGGGGTGCACGTTATCACCGTGAATAATTACCTAGCAAAGCGAGATGCTGAGTGGAACGAGCCAATATTTAATTTTCATGGGCTCAAGGTTGATTGTATCGATCGATATGAACCCAACACCGAACAACGTAGACAGGCTTATCGGGCAGATATAACCTATGGTACCAATAATGAATTTGGGTTTGATTATCTCAGGGATAATATGGTGATTAATCCGGATCAACTGGTGCAAAGAGAGCATCACTATACCATAATTGATGAGGTGGATTCGATTCTTATAGATGAAGCTAGAACTCCACTTATCATTTCAGGACCGGTTCCAAACGATAATAAGTCCGATAAGTATATAGAGATGAAGCCCCGAGTGGAATCTTTGGTTCAGGCTCAGAAAAAGTTGGTAGCTAACTTGGTACAGGAAGCTCAAAAACATCTGGACGAAGGCAACGAAGATGACGCAGGCCTTGCTTTATTTAGGGTTCAGAGAGGATTTCCAAAGAATACCCGCTTCAAGAAAATACTACAGGAACCGAGTATTCAAAAACTTATTCAACGCACGGAGGCATCGTATCTACAAGACAATGCGAAAAATATGCCTATAGTAGATGAATATTTGTTTTATGCGGTTGACCAAAAAATGAATTCGATTGAAATGACCGATAAAGGTCGTGAATTCATTACCAAAAAAGGAGAGGATGCAGAGTTCTTTGTTATTCCAGATTTAGGGGAAGAAACATCTAAGATTGAATTAGAATTTGCTCACATCGAATCTGAGCGAATTCATCAAATAGAAGTGAATGATGAATTTAGTGAAGAGTATAAGAATAAGAAGCTAGAATCAGCGAAATCGGAACTTTTGCAAGAGCGTGAGCAGAAATTCTCGGAACTCCATAGACTATTTGCGGAGCGAGGAGACCGGATTCACACGGTGAATCAACTGTTAAAAGCCTATACCAATTTCGAACGTGAGGAAGAATACATTGTACAGGATGGTAAAGTACAAATTGTAGATGAGCATACCGGTCGAGTTTTGTCTGGTCGCCGATATTCCGATGGTTTACATCAGGCCATTGAAGCAAAAGAGCAAGTAAAAGTTGAAGCTTCAACACAAACCTATGCAACTATTACTTTGCAAAATTACTTCCGAATGTATCATAAAATTTCTGGTATGACAGGTACAGCGGAAACGGAAGAAGGCGAATTTAATGAGATTTATGAGTTAGATGTGATGGTAATCCCGACTAATCGTCCCATTGCAAGAGAAGATCATGAGGATTTGGTTTTTCGAACGAAGAGAGAGAAATATAAGGCTATCATTAAGAAAATTAATGAATTTCATACCAGTGGACAGCCTGTGCTAGTGGGTACGACCAGTGTAGATGTGTCTGAGTCGATGAGTCGTATGCTTAAGCAGGTGGGTATTCCACACAACGTTTTAAATGCCAAGCAGCATGCCAGAGAAAGTGATATAGTAAAGCAGGCAGGGCAATCAGGGGCAGTTACTGTGGCGACCAATATGGCAGGTAGGGGTACTGATATTAAACTTGCACCGGGAATTAAAGAAAAAGGCGGACTCGCAATTTTAGGCACTGAACGCCACGAATCCAGGCGAATTGATCTGCAACTGCGTGGGCGAGCTGGACGTCAAGGAGACCCGGGGTTTTCACAATTCTATGTTTCTTTAGAAGACAAACTTATGGCATTATTCATGGGCGATCGCGTTGCGGGTGTCATGGACAAGCTAAGTTTTAAAGAAGGCGAAGTTATTACGCATCGTATGATAACTAAGTCCTTAGAACGTGCCCAGGGAAAAGTCGAGCAAAACAACTTTAGCATTCGTAAGCGCCAATTAGAATATGATGATGTGCTTAATAATCAACGAAATGTGGTATATGCTCGTCGTAAGCACGCTCTCTTAGGGGATCAATTGCGTACTGATTTATTGGGTATGCTGGAATCGCTTGTAGAAGAATGGACAGATGAACACGTGGCTATCAGTGATTATCAAGGCCTTCATGCTACAATACTCCGAGATCTTGCTGTAGACGTACCCTTTGATGAAGATGAGTGGAGATCCATGGACGAAGATTCACTAGTCGATATGATTGTACGGCGGGCACTAGAGGTGTATAAAAGAAAAGAGGAGATGATAAGTAAACCGCTGTATGAGGTGATGAAGCGGATAAGTGAAACACAGCCGGACCGACGACCAGATAAGGTACAGGTTGTATTTACTGATGGCTCTCGACGAATGCGTGTAGTGGTTGGTGTCGAAGCAGCGTTACAAAATGAAGGTAAAGAGGTGGTAAGAGCACTTGAGCGTTCTGCTGTACTATCTGTTATTGATGATAAATGGATGCAGCACTTGCGTGAATTAGATTCGGTAAAAGAAGGTATTGGGCTGCGTTCATTTGCCCAAAAAGATCCTTTGTTGGAGTATAAAAGAGAGGCCTTCGATATGTTTAAACAACTCATAGAAATGATCAACCAAGAGGTTATTTCATTGATTTGGAAGTCGGTTCCAGAAGCACAGGCCTTACCGAATTCAGTGCAGCAGGCTCAACAGCAAAAGTCATCATATGATACAAAACGTATGCAAACTCAACATGCTGATTCAACAGGAATGGGTCTACAAACTCCTGTAAGGTCTGCCGTAGATCAGGCACGACCTCCAAGAGGGCCAAATGTTAAAAGTAAACCAGTCGAAGTTGCCGTTGAACCTGGAAGGAATGACATTGTTACTATACAAAATATGGCAACGGGTACTTCAGAGAGTATGAAATGGAAATTTGCCAAGAAAAAAGTTGAGCAAGAAGGATGGGTCATTGTCGAACAATAATATAAACTAACATGAATGTACTGGGCATCGATATTGGCAGCTATGGTATTAAAGCTGCTGTTGTAGATACGGTAAAAGGAGAGATTGTATCTGGAAAAAAATCTACCGACAAATTAGAAGATAGTCGCCCACATAAAATAATTTCAAAGGTGCATAAATTGGTCAAAAAATTTGACTGGTATGGACCTATCGGTTGTGCATTTCCTGCTGCAATTCATAAGGGCCGAGTATTATCTGCATCCCGTATAGATGCTGCTTGGATAGATGCAGATGCTGAACACTTATTTGGAGAAATTACAGGATGTCCAGTACACCTTATTAATGATACCGACGCAACAGGTATGGCTGAAATGACCTTTGGAGTTGGCAAAGGGTATCGAGGAACGGTTATAGTACTGACAGTAGGTACAGGTATTGGATCTTCAATTTTTGTAGATAACATACTAGTACCAAATACAGAACTTGGTCTTATTGAGTTAAAAGGCATTAGCATAGAAGAACGAGCGTCGAACAGGGTAAGAAAGGAAGAGGGGATTCAGCGTAAAATATGGGCGAAACGGATTCAGTTTGCTTTACAATATTATGAAAAATTATTTCATCCAGAATTATTTATTATGGGTGGACAATTGAGTAAAAAAGCAGAAAAAACCTTTCCATATATTAAAATTAGCACAAAANTTAAGGCTGCAGNGTTNCAAAATAATGCTAGTATAGTAGGGGCNGCATATCATGCGGCATCACTTANTTTACATAACAGTTAAAACTGGCTNATTACCCANTGGATTAGTTNGGTTCCGTAGTGCCAACATAGAATTAAAGCTGCNATCACTTTAATACCGGTCGCCACCATAAACCCCAGAAATGAGCCCCATGCTGCTCTTAACGACTGCCGCTGACCTTGACCACCTATTATTTCACCTAGAAAAGCGCCTACTAAGGGTCCAATGATAAACCCTATAGGTGGTAATCCAATCCCAAAAATCATCCCAAACAGGCTTCCCCAAAAACCATAGCTAGTTCCTCCTGTTTTTTGGCTAGTCCAAGCAGGTATAAAATTGTCGAGTATGAAGAATAAGACTATAGCTAATGTCCAACCCCAAATAAATGCAGAGGAAAAGGGTGCGATGATCCATTGCATAATTAGTATTCCCAACAAACTGATAGGTAAACCTGGAACAACCGGTAAAAAAGATCCAATAAATCCGAATAGTACTAATAGCGCGCCAATAATGAGTAAGATTAATTCCATAATAATATGCTTACGAATAAATTAGAAAATGTACGATTTGAGCCTCGAAAGGTTTCATTAGGCTTGCGAGCGAAGATAGGTTTAGCTATAATCTAATCTATTGCTATATTTTCAAAATACTAATCTAATTTTGACATTATGAGTACATCCTCAGTGGGCTCTTTAGATGCCCAACAGCATGACTTTTTTGGGCATCCAAGGGGCTTATCCACCCTCTTTTTTACCGAATTATGGGAGCGCTTTAGTTACTATGGTATGAGAGCGTTACTCGTACTTTTTATGACAGCAGAGGCTGTTGGTAATAATCCTGGCTTAGGTTTATCAGTTAGTGAGGCTACCGCTATTTACGGTCTATATACCTTTTTTGTTTATATGTTATCACTACCTGGTGGTTGGATAGCCGATAATATTTGGGGTCAACGAAAGGCGGTTCTTATAGGCGGTATTATCATTGCTATGGGGCATTTTAGTATGTCAGTTCCTACCACCACATTTTTCTTTATAGGATTAGCACTTATTGTCATTGGTACTGGATTACTAAAACCAAATGTGAGTTCAATGGTAGGGGATTTATATCCCGAGGGTGGTGCCAAACGCGATGCGGGCTTCTCAATATTCTACATGGGGATTAATTTTGGTGCCATATTAGGCCCATTATTATGTGGCCTTCTAGGAGAAGGGTATAACTGGCATTATGGATTTACATTAGCTGGTTTTGGTATGATTCTCGGTCTTATTTCTTATCAGATTGGAGGAAAATATATAGGAACAGCAGGAGATCTTAAGGTAGATATTGATCCTGAAACCCTTGCTAAGCGAAGCAAGATTTTTTATACCGTGGTTTCCATTATTGGTGCGTTAAGCGTATTACTAGGCTTCTTAGTTAGCTCGGGTGCTATTGAATTAGCTTTAGAATCATTGGCTGGTAATTTAGGACTAGTTGCTGTGGTAATTACGGTCGCTTTTTTTGGTTATATCATTTTTTTTGGTGGGCATACAGGTGAAGAAAAAAAGCGTCTGGGTGTTATTTTCTGGTTATTCATTTTAGCAGCTATTTTTTGGAGCGGTTTTGAGCAGGCTGGTTCTTCGTTGAATATTTTCACTGCCGAGTTAGTCAATCGTTCAGCAGGACCAAGTGTATTCTTGGGGGGTATTGGTGCCCTAATGTTAACGGCTTTGTTAGCTATTCCACTTGGTTACTATACTTATAAAACCTGGAATCGTGAGGATATTTGGTCGGTAGCCAAAATTGCAGTCGTTTTTACCAGTATTGGTTCACTTGGCTTGGTGTATTGGTTATTAAGTCAAGTAGGGAATGGATGGCAAATTCCTGCAAGTACGTTACAGTTAATAAATCCTTCTTTTATCGTGATTTTTGCCCCTATTTTTGGTTTTATGTGGACATGGTTAGCTAGTAAAAATGCCAATCCATCAATACCAATGAAATTTGCTTTAGGGCTTTTAGGACTCTCTGCTGGATTTTTTGTTTTAGCATGGGGGTCAGCCAATGCTTCTAATTCAAATTTAGTTTCACCGGCTTGGCTAATTGTGATGTATTTTTTACATACGGTTGGTGAGCTTTGTTTGTCGCCAGTCGGACTTTCTTCCATGACTAAGCTATCTCCTAAGAGTCGAGTAAGCCAGATGATGGGGATTTGGTTTGTGGCAGCTGCACTAGGAAATTTAATTGCTGGCTTGGTAGCCGGACAACTCGAAAACCTTGCACCTGCCAGCCTCTTCCAAGCAGTAGCATTATTTGTAGGCGGTGGCGGGGTA
>PCAT01000011.1 GCA_002730655.1 Balneola sp. | reverse complement strand
TAAGGTGTTAAGCATGTATTTATATAATAAGAACATAGTTATATTATATATCTTTAACTATTATCTTTCGTTTAACGTTTCAGATTTACTGCCTCAACTAACATTTCATCTGAAGTTGTAATTACTCTTGCATTCGATTGATAAGCTCTCTGTGAGGTTATCATTTCTGTGAATTCCCTCGCTAAATCCACATTAGAAGACTCAAGGAAACCAGCAGCAACAGATGAACCCATCTCACTTGCAAAACCGGTTATTATTTCACCAGCTGCTGAGGAAGCTTTAAAAAGACCACCTGTTACCTGTTCCAATCCACTTACATTTTGAACATCAGCCAACGCTAAAAATGCAATTGGAACTGTGTTTCCGTTATCATAAACACCTTCAAGCATTCCATCACCAGATATTCCAACGTCAATTAGTTTTCCTTGACCATATCCATCCTGCGATAATGCTTTAAGGGTAGTTGTCCCACCATATTGGTTAAATGATATACCTTCCTGGGGATCACCTAGTGCAATAGTTATTGTGTTTGATGTACCATTTGTACTTTCGTATGTTAATTCAAAATTTGATTGTACAACATCACCGTTTAAAAAATCAATATTCCCAGTTTTACCGCTGGTAATTGTCTCACCATCTAAGAAACTTGCTTCATAAGTCCAAGAATCCTCAGCTTCTTGGATTATTCTGACTATCAAAGAATGTTGATTCCCAAGAGTATCAAATACAGTGGTACTTATAGTATGAGACCCAGTACTTCCCTCACTAATCGTATTAAATACAGGAAAATTCAAGCTACCAGCCCCCACAATATCTAGACCCCGAACTTCTAAATCGGTCTCACCCATTACTGTAGATCTTATACTAACAACTCCGTCTACGACACTCATGCTTACATCAAGAGGACTAAGTTGTGCATTATAGACATTTACCATATCCTCAATAGTAGTACCATCTACACCATAAGTAAATGTAATTGGATTAACTGGTGCTGTCCCATCAGGTAAAATTATATCCAATGTTAATGTATCACCATTTCCAAATGGAGCGCTTGTTTGATCTAAGTCATTTAAAAGTGCACTTGCCTGTGCGGAACTGCCACTTACCTTCAAACTTGACTGAGATTGAAGAACTCTATAAGTACTTGTTGAAGAATTAAGATTTCCCCCCACTGTTACTACTTCAGTTCTTTTTGGAGGAACAGTTCCTTCAAAATCAACTCTTAAGTCCTCTAATGTACCAGTGTTAACATTACCATTGGCATCTGCCATAAAACCTTGGATCATATTACCATCACCAGAAACTAAAAATCCATCTTTATTGAAAGCAAAATTTCCTGCTCTTGAATAAAAATTTTGACCATTATTATTCACAACAAAGAATCCATCTCCTTCAATAGCGAGATCTGTATTCATACCCGTTGATTGAAGTGCGCCCTGAGAGAAATCTCTATCTATACTTCCAACACGAACACCCAATCCAATTTGATCGGTTAACTGTGGTGCAGCTGACCCAGCTCCACTTCTAGCTTCATTTTTACTCATTAATTGTGAAAATGTTACTCTAGAAGATTTAAATCCAATTGTTTCAACATTAGCAATATTATTACCAATTACGTCCATCTTTTTTTGAAATGCATTCAAGCCACTTACGCCAGAATTCATTGATTTTAGTAACGCCATAGTATTATTTATTAATTATTATATTTATTTGTAAAAACTTTAATCGTTCTTAATTCCTATTTCTTCTACGTTTCCAATAGCCACTTCTAATCCATTGACTATCAGATATACGCCCGAACCTGTAAATTTTACTCTCTCTGCAATTCCTTTGGTGTAGGTAAGTGCTGACATGGGAGAGTTTCCACTTTTAGGTCTAACTTCGACATAATATTGCCCATTAGGCATTTTATTCCCATTAGCACTAAAGCCATCCCAGGAATAATCATGTTCACCTTTCTGCAGACCTTTAATTGTATCACTATAAACTTGGTTGCCATTTTCATCTTTAATAATGATCTCTACCTCTGTGGCACTTTTAGGTATTTTATAAGAAAAGTTTAATGATGAATTTTCTTGCAGATTAAACTGATTGGATAATGCTTTTACTTCTTTTCCAGTTAATGCAGCTGCCATTGAATTTGTTAATCCAGCACTCATAAGGTTCTGACTTTGCTGTAAGCCTGTTAACGCACTATTAACCCCTATCAATTGTTCAACAGAATTAAATTGCGCAAGCTGACTGGCAAACTCCGTTCCATCCATAGGGTTAATTGGATCTTGATTTTTCATTTGGGCTACAAGTAGCTGTAAAAACTCCTGTTGCCCCATAGCATTCCGATCGGCTGTGTTACCAGCATAAGGATTATTTGCATGTTGAATTCCGTTAATGTTCATTTAGGCTACCCACTCGTTTGAATTATATCCTAGATTTTTTTGAGTACTTTCCTCAGGCACATCTTGGTCAGCATTCTGAGCTATATTATTTGTTACATGTAAATTCTTAGACTTACTCTCACTCTGAGGTGATGAATCGTTGTTCTTACCAAAGAAGAAGTTTATNTCTGTTTCAAATTTATTCAGAAGACTATTTTTAATTTTATCTACTTCATCCTCAATTTTNTGTTGCAANTCNGAAAGATTAGTCTCAATTCTAAATTGGAACTCATTTTCAAATTTTCTTGCAAAAACATCTACCCTTTGACCGTTTTCAAACTCTACATATGATTTTGACCAAATTTTAGAAATCAATTCTTTTTGATCTAAAATTTTATTGATATGCTCACTAAATGAAGTTCTCTGAACTTTAGATAAATCATTATTTTGCATATTGTTATTAATATCTTTTAAACTAGAATTAACAAATACCTCATCTAATGTATTTCTACTTTCCCTTTTATAAGTACTACTCTTTTCTGTAATTGAATTTGCTTTATTTGAAAAAAGAGGAGACGAAATAATCTCATCTATACTTAATTCTTTTGATTTTACTTGGCTAATAAACCCAATAGCATTATTATCATCTTCGATTAAATCTTTCCGTAATGATGATTTCTCATCGATAGCCTGCTGAATATCATCAGCAAGTATCTGATTGAACTGCTTTTTCCCAGAATCTATTTTTCCATTCAAAAAACTAGCTTGTAGATTTTCTGATTGTAAACCTTTAGTGATAGTTTGTTTGTTCAGAATTTCAGGATTGGAGTCAACATCTACATCAATTTTACTATCAGATTTTTGGGTGTCTATGGCTGATTTCATAATGTTAACCGAATTGTCAAATGCATCGAGATTATCAATTAAATTACTAGACTGATTTTGTAGATTGTTATCATTCTCAGTCCTAAGGGATGTTTCACCTAATATTTTTGATTGTTCTGATGTTTCTATATTATCTAATTCTTGGTCACCTATATTTAGGGTTTCATTTTCACTGCTAGTTAAATCCTTTTCTATCTCATCAATTAGTTTAGTGATAGTAAGCTGGCTCCCAATAGTTTTTCCATTTTCAATTAAATCAGCGTCTGATATGTTAATAATACCAAAATTACGATTTTCCTGACCTACAGTAACTACTAAGGTTGCTTCATCAATATTTATACTTTCATCATCAATTTCTGAGTCATTAACTACCTCTTCTGATACACTTTCGATTTTTTCAGGCTGCTTTATATCACCCAAGAACTCATTAAATTCCTTAGGTGATTCTTCATTTGCAGTATCGATTGAATTACTCAATACTGTTTTTTGATTTTTTTGATTGTCAATATTAAATCCTAAAATATTCATTTAAATACCCCCTCAAGTATTATTGCTGCTTTAGCTGGATCCAGGTTGCGAAGAATTTTTTGCTTTTGATTTGTATTCGAATTTTGATACAACTCAGCAACTTTCTCAATTTTCATAGCTTGAATTATTGGGCTTAATTGCTTGTCATCTAGGTTAAGTACTCCTTTTAATTCATCTTCAAAGTTTGTTTTGTATTCTCTTAACTGACTTAAATCATTTTCTAAAGATTTAACTTTTTCTGCTAAATCTGTTTTTTGTGTCAGATATTCATTCTTCTCTAGATTTAATTCTCTTAAGAGGGTTTTCATAGAATCAATTTTAAAATTATATCTAGCCTCAATGGTTCTAATATCAGTATTGGATATGTTACCAGATTGACTCTTAATCGACTCATTCTCAGCTGCAATAAGAGCATTTTGCTCCTCTACTTGCTGTATAGTTTCTTCAAACTTCTCTGGGTTTATGGATGGAAAGAAAAAATAGAATAGAAGACTACCAATCAATAGAACGCCCACGGATACAGAAGCTATAATAATTATATTCTTTTTTGTGAATTTCATACTATTTACGATTGTCTTGCAAAATTTTGAATAACTAAATCAGAGATTCCAATCTCAATTTTTTTATTAACATCTTGAGTGTATCTATTCTGTTTTCTTTCTTTGTCTGTTTCAAAACTCTTTTTTTCAATATGTGCTTTCTTTAGTAAAACAGAATTTTGATCTAGTTTTTTGTCAACGTGTAGTGCTTTTTCTACCAACTCTCTTTCTTTACGTCTATATCCTGTTAATCTACTTTCATGAAGCTGGAGATCTCTAATACTTTTGAATTCATTAGTATTTGAAACTTCATTTTTAAATTTTTTAATGCATTCCAATTCATCTTCAATAAGTGATTTTTCGCGTAGCATATCAGAATGTTTTTTTTTTACAGAATCAAGTTCTCTTTTTCTGTGCTTTAATACAGCCTCTAATTTGTACTTGAATTTTTTCACTTCTATAAAACTATTTCTTTTAGTTTAGACCAATATTCGTCTTGATCATATGTTTCATTTATATCTTGTATCAAAAATGATTCCAGTTTTTCATTTTTTTCAATAGCTTCATCAATTTTTTTGGATGAACCCTTAACATATGCCCCTATATTGATCAAATCTTCAGCTTCTTGATAAATTGCAATTAAACTTCTTGCCTTCATCATTAAACTTCTTTGCTCTTTTGTTACAATATTTGCCATAACTCTGGAAATACTTTCCAAAATATCCACTGCTGGATAATGATTTTTATGAGCTAATTTTCTTGATAATACGATATGCCCGTCAAGAATAGAGCGAACTGAGTCGGCTATCGGTTCATTCATATCATCGTTGTCAACTAGGACAGTATACAAGGCTGTTATACTTCCTTCCTTAGTCCGACCAGGCCTTTCCAGTAGTTTTGGCAGCATACTGAATACACTAGGAGTATAACCTTTACTTGTTGGTGGTTCTCCCGTAGCCAAGCCAATCTCACGTTGCGCCATTGCAACACGAGTTATAGAGTCAATCATAAGTAATACATTTAGCCCTTGATCTCTATAATATTCTGCTATTGCAGTAGCAGTAAAAGCTGCCTTAATCCTGCTCATTGCAGAGGTATCAGAGGTTGAGGCAATGACGACTGACTTCTTCATTCCTTCAGGACCTAATGTATCTTGCACAAATTCTTTAACCTCTCTACCCCTTTCACCAACTAATCCAATAACATTAATATCTGCTGATGAATTTTTTGCAATCATACTCATTAAAACACTCTTTCCGACTCCTGAACCTGCAAATAAACCGAGTCTCTGTCCCATCCCAATAGTATTGAATGCATCTATAGATCGTATTCCCGATTTAAAAATATCACGAATCGGCTCTCTATCTAATGGTGATGGCGGGTTTTTATACAATTCTTCTTTTGATGTCCTTGCAATTTTCCCTTTGCCGTCAATCGGATTAGCATTGGCATCTAATACTCTGCCTACTAATTCTTTCCCAACTTTGATGGACATTGAGTTGCCTAATGAGTATACAATACAGCCTTCTTTCAACCCAATTGTCTTATTAAATGGAAGTAATAGAGTTTTACCGTCTTTGATACCTATAACTTCAGCTTCTACAATGTTGCCATCTATATTTTCTATACCAAATAACTCACCTAAAGTTGCATCAATCCCTGTACATTCAATAACTGTCCCTACAATAGAGTTTAATTTTCCAACTTTTAATGGTTCGTGTAAAACATTTCCAAATTTTTTTCTTTTGTTAGAAAAGGTATCTAATATTTTATTCTCAAGACTGACCAGCATATTCTAATCCATTCGAGTAAATGCTTCTAAAAGACCTTTTCTTGTATTTATCCAACGCTCTGAATTTGTATCTACAATAAATTCACCAGGTAGCATTTTGGAATCAGAGTCTATTGAAATTACTTTCTCAAGCTCAGAGTTATTTATCAATTTTTTGATTTTTTCTAAATCTGTTAGTGAGACTTTAATTGAAGGTTTTAAATTCTTATCAATTTTATCAATGATCCCATTCAATTTCACAAGTTGCTCTTCTACAAATTCATCTGTAACATCTACAACACCCACAATTTCCTCAGCTACTTTTAAAGCTATTTCTACTAAAAATGATGTGAATTCTTCCCTATCTCTGTACCAGTAGGAACTCAATTCTTGATACATTTTTTCAAATAACAGATTTTGTTTTTTTAATTCTACTAGTCCTTCATCTAACCCTTTTTGGTATCCTTTTTGAAATGATTCTTCAACCTTTTGAGAATTAATTTTTTCCCATTTATGCTTCTCTTCAGCTATGAGTATTGCAACATTTTCATTTGATCTCAAACGTTTTAATTCTGTATTCTGATTTTCCTCATCAAAAATTTTTTGATAGTTTAAGATTTCAATGGACTTATTCATTTTCTTTTCGTTATGCTCTTCTTTTAGGTGCATTATTCAATAAAATCCTCTTCATCTGCATTTAAAACAATATCTCCCTGAGCTTCTAAATCACGTATTTTCCGAATAATATTTTGTTGCGCTTCTTTAACATCTGCCGCTTTTAGCGGACCTAAATTTTCCATGTCTTCTTGAATCATTTCAGCAGCTCTACCAGACATGTTATTGAAAAATTTATCAGCTAACTCAGTAGTTTGTCCTTTCAATGCTTTTGCAAGATCAGCTTTATCAATTTCAAGGTTTATCGCCTGCATTGCATCTTTATCAATTTTGAGAATATCAGTAAACAGAAACATTTGATCTCTAACTTGAACTGATAAATCTTCATCCACTTTACTGATTGAAGTAAGTATATTTTCCTCTACTTCTTGGTCGGTATTGTTCAAAATTTGTGCTACCATAGTAGTACCAGATACTGATTCCTCGCCCTCAATACTCATAAACCCAAAATTTTCTTGTATAACCTCACTAATTTCAACTATAACATCTGGTGAAATTTCATCCATTACTACTAGTCGATTCATTATCTCTGCTTGGACATCTTTTTCAAAAGTTGCTAAAAGCTGAGCAGCCTTATCAGATTTTAGTTGGGAGAAAACTAGTGCGATGACTTGGGGGTGTTCATTTTTTAAAAAATCAGCTATGTTTGAAGTTTTTGTCTGCTGAAATTCTTCAAATATTGATAATGCTGTATTTTTTTTGATTAGCGTATTGATTTGATCAGTATCTTGATCTGCTCCTAATGAAGCGATCATTTTCTGAGCCTGTTCAGACCCTCCAGCTACTGTTTCATTAGATGTTGTCATTAATTTATGATACTCTTCCAAAACCTGGGTAACAGTTTCCTTAGGAATTTTACCCAATCTTGATACATCTACAATTACTTTGGAGATTTCTTGCGGCTTAAGACCTTTTAGTGCTTCTTTGGAAGCTTCTAAACCAATACTCATCACCAAAATAGCGAGTTTTTCTGAACCAGTAAGTGATTTAAACTTTTTCATGTTTAGTTACTTATCCATTTTCGAACATCAATCGAGCTACCTCTGTAGCTTTTGACGGTTGACTAACAAAAAGCTTTTCTACCTCATCTTTAATAGCATTACTATTTTGTTTAGGCATTTCATTTTCCCCTTCCAAAGCAGGTTGAGAGGCTGCTTGAGTTTGATCAAGATTTTGCGTTGGTAATGATGCTAAATCTGGTGCCCCAGCTAATTCACCATTTTCCATTTGAAAATTACTAGTAGTTTGCATAACTGACCCAGAAAAATTCTTCCGTACATTGTTGACTAAAAATCCTGCTAGAAGTAATGATATTAATATGGCAGCCATTCTTCCCCAATGTTCCCAATCAAATCCCTGCGAATCTTGGTATTCAAGATTTTCACGATATGGATTATAATAAAATTCAATTTGTGAGATGGCAATTTTGTCTACCAATTCATCTTCATCACCTTCTATACCTATAGCTTTAGCTATTAAATCTCTAAACTCATTCAGTCGGACATCATCATATTCATCTGTCTCAAAAGTAGTTTCACCGTCATCATTAACTGTTTGAGTTAATGGGGTATTCAACAATATCGAGGCTGAAATGTAGGTGATTTCACCCTGAGTTTCTTCTATATACTCTTTAGTTCGATTGACTTCATAATTTCGAGATTGCGTGGAGGATTCTACTGTATTAGACCCAATTACTAATGCTTCATCCATGTACTCAACTGGTGTATAGTCTGTAGCGTTTATTTGCTCCCTATCCTCATCAGTAGTTGTTTGATCACTATTTGTTTCAGAAATAACTATTCTACTATCAGGATCAATTGTATCTATCTCTTTCATTACCTTTTCAAAGTCATGTTCAACTGATACCCGTACAATACTATTCCCTGCCCCCAGGACTCTATCTAACATGGATTGTCCCTTATCTGTTAGATATGCTTCAGTTTTTTGCTTGATTTGCATATGTACACTACCCATATCACCTCCAGCATCTTGATCTGTATCGTCACTTAACCGGTTACCCAATTGATCCAATATGACTACACTATTCGGAGATAATCCTTCAACACTACCTGAGATTAGAGATGCAATACCTGATGTTTGATTGCTAGAGAGTCGATTTCCAGGCTCTAATGTTAATATCACAGAAGCAGAGGCTTCAACAGAAGATTCTTCAAATGGTGATCTTTCCTGTAATACTAGATGAACTCTTGAATTTCTAACTTGAGTTAAACTGTTTATAGATCTTGAGAGCTCCCCTTCTAATGCTCTTTTTTGATTTACCTGCTGCATAAAATCTGTCATACCCAGAGATTGTGTATCGAATAGCTCGTATCCTTTATTCTCTGTATTTCCACCTCCATAAGACGCTAATTCAAGCCTTAATGAATGCACCTTATCACTAGGTACATATATAGCATTTCCTCCGTCACTTATTTTATAATCTATATTTTTTTCATCCAATTTTTGGACTATTGAATTGGCATTATCAAGATTTAAATTCCCAAAGAGTAAAACCTGTTCATCTTGTTGAGCCCAAAAAAATATGGCTCCAGAAATGATTATAACTAAGCTCAATAGCAAGCCAAACATTACCTTTTGAGCACTATTCATTACCCCGAAAAAATCTTGTAATTGATTATCTGTATTAGCCATTACCTACCTATTATTTTAATTAAATTTGCATTCTGCTTATTTCTTGATAGACCTCAACCATCTTGTTCCTTACTTCTGTAACAAGTTGGAACTGTATGTGAGCTTCTTGCATTTTCAGCATAACTTCATGAACATTTTCAGTTTCACCTGATAAAAATGATTCTGTACCTTCATTTGCGGAGTTAAGACTGTCATTTAGTGTTTCGAGAGTATTCGAAAGCATATCACCGAAAGCTTCTCCGTAAGTCGAGTTTTCCTCATGTTTTACTTTGGATACATCACCAGCTAATGTTGATTCTATTGTGGGGATATTATTTATAATCATAATCTTTAAATAAAATTTTCCTTGAAATTATCCTCTTAAATCAACCCGACTTCCAGAGAAGTTATTGCTCATTTTTCTGCTTCCTGAGTAATCATAACTTTGGAAATTAAAATCATTTTTAAATGATTGTTGTATTGACTCATTTTCACGTTGCGTTAAGTCAGGTAACTTATTAGTTGGTGTAATATCTCTTGATTGAATATTCTCTTTACGTTCTAATATATTAGGGATGTTAAAGTTTATTTTCATTATATCTCCATTGATCTTTTCATAATTTGTTTTGCTGCCTCAATAACACTAAGATTTGCTTCATATAATCTGTTGGCACTAACCATAGATGCCATTTCCCTTACCATATCAACATCCGGATACTGAACCATTCCATTCTCATCTGCATCTGGATGACTAGGATCATATTCGTACCGATATTTTGCAGTTTCAACAATTTCAGATGTTGGACCCAAATTATTTGCTGAATCTGAACCATCAATAATAGATTCTGGACCTTCCAATTGATTCTGAAAAACATTTAAAAAATCAGTGTCTTCAGGTCCTTT
>PCAT01000010.1 GCA_002730655.1 Balneola sp. | reverse complement strand
CCCATGCAACAGCTAAATGACTGGGCTCAAACTCGTCGATTAGTTTATCCATGGTATTGGCAAAACCCATAATAGGTCCAGTGGGAATTCCTTCACTGTTGACTAGATTAGCTCGAATAAATGCAAAGTGCGAGCGATAAGCCAGAGCCATGCCATCAATTAATAAGATTTTTTTATCTGCCATGAATTGGATTATGACTGATCGTTGAAATAGGCTATAATTGCGTTTGAAGAAATATTAAAATGTTCATATAACTCTTCAAAAGGCGCCGACTCACCAAAGCTATCAATTCCAATTGCTCTTCCTTCTAGACCCAGATATTTTTGCCATCCTAAGGTGGATCCTGCTTCTATAGAGACTCTTTTGGTTAAATGAGTTGGTAACACTGAATTTTTGTATTCGGCAGACTGTAGATCAAAAAGTTCCCAACTTGGTAAACTTACTACCCGAACGCTAGTACCTTTTTTAGCTAACTCTGCCTGCGCTTGCATGGCTAGCTGAACTTCGGATCCAGTTGCTATGACTATTCCCTCTGCTTCTCCATTCTCAGCCTCAGATAAGACATATCCACCTTTTGCAACTAATTCAGCCGAGTTATCATTATGCCTAGAATAGATAGGTACGTTTTGCCGAGTTAAAACTAAGACACTTGGACCTTTTTTATTCTCTAAAGCCACTTTCCAAGCATGAGAAACTTCATTAGCATCTGCTGGGCGAAGTACTAATAAGTTGGGCATGGCACGTAAACTAGCTAAATGTTCCACAGGTTGATGGGTAGGTCCATCCTCACCTAAGCCTATACTATCGTGTGTCATTACGAATATAGACGGAATTTTCATTAATGCAGCCAGACGAAGAGCTGGTCTAAGATAATCCGTAAAAACAAAGAAGGTAGCTCCAAATGCATGTAAACCACCGTGCAACATTATTCCATTTACTGCCGCCGCCATTCCAAATTCACGCACTCCAAAATGAATAATTCGACCATCGTGATTATACTGAGTAAATGAACCGGCACCTATAATATCAGTTTTTGTACTAGGGCCTAAATCGGCTGAACCACCAATTAAGTTAGGTATCGTATCTTTTAGTGCATTAATTACTTTTCCTGAACTAGTTCGAGTAGCTATCCCCTTAGAATCAGCTTCAAACTCAGGTAATACATCCGTTATATTTTGAAGATATGTTTGATTCATCCATGAAACAAATTTTGTGTACAGAACTGGATCATTCTTATCTAAATGCTTCAATTTATTGTTCCAATCCAATTCGAGTGCAGCACCTAACTCCCCGCTTGCCTGAAACACATCATACACTTGCCGCTCCACATGGAAGTGTTCGTCTGGATCCAAACCATAACCCATTTTAGTTCTGCGAATTTCATCTACACCTAGTGGTGCGCCGTGGGAAGATTCTTTTCCCTCTTTATTCGGGGAGCCGTAGCCAATCTTGGTTTCACAGATAATTAATGAGGGTTGTTCAGTGTTTGCTTTAGCTTTTAAAATAGATTGTTCAATATGTTCATGATTATGACCATCTACTTTAATAACTTGCCAATTATATGCTAAAAAGCGTTCTATAACGTCCTCAGTAAATGCAAGATTAGTTTCACCTTCAATTGATATAGAGTTAGAATCATATAAATAAATTAATTTTTCTAGGGATAAATGTCCTGCCAATGAAGCGGCTTCGTGAGAAACTCCTTCCATCAAGTCACCATCACTTACAATTGCATAAGTATAGTGGTCAATTAAGGTCTGAGAAGCTGTATTAAACTGAGCAGCTAAATATCGTTCTGCCATGGCAAATCCAACACCAGTTGCAAAGCCCTGACCCAATGGCCCTGTGGTCATTTCAACCCCTGGAGTCACTCCAAACTCTGGATGTCCCGGTGTTTTTGACCCCATTTGACGAAAATTTTTGAGTTCATCCATACTCAAATCATAACCTGAAAGATGCAACAAACTATAGAGCAACATAGAACCGTGTCCAGCGGAAAGTATGAATCTATCACGATCGAACCACTGGGGATTTTTTGGATTATATTTCAAAAATTTAGTCCAAAGAACCATAGCCACATCCGCCATTCCCATTGGCATACCTGGGTGTCCAGAATTTGCTTTTTGAACGGCATCCATCGAAAGAGTACGGATGGTGTGAGCACATAATAGATCAATAGCATTATTCATAAAAGGCGTAGCTTGTAGTTAGTATTAATGAAGATCAAAAAAAGTGGGGTAAACTTAAAGCAAATAACTCCATTCAAATCCGGATTGATGAAACTAAGTTAATTAATGTGAGAATGAGTTTAAATAAAAAAAGCCTCGCTTTTGACGAGGCTTTATAATCAACAAAATGATTTTTAAGGGCTTGTCCTTTCGCATTTTAGTTCGAACTCAATCTTATACTCTGAAGGTTGTTTGAATGAACCATAACTTGCACTCTCAAAAGCTGAGCATGCTTCCCCTTTGTTTTCTAGCATTTGATTTGCTAGACCTAACTCAAAAAAGATTTTAGCTTTATCAGTATTTCCACCTGTTTCAAAGCTTAGAGCCTGTCTGGAATACCTAACAGCATCGCTATAACGAGTTAATTTGTTGGAAGCCTCTGCTAATCTATAATAGCTATCAGCTGATTCAGAATNATAGTCCAAGGAAGATTCTANTAACTCNATAGCTTGGGTAGAGTTNCCTGCCTCAATAGCTTTCNCACCCCTNAATAANAANTCCNCATGAGCAGATTGATTTGCAAGNCGTTCCACTTCTGAATCTTTCACTNGAATAGCANTAGCTATNGCTTGATCATACCAACCCATANAACCGTCAACATCTTCAGGACTATTTTTTTTGTGAACCAAAGCTTTTTGATAATATGCTTTTGCGTAGTTTGGGTTTATTCTAATTGCTTCATCGAGAGCTACTTCCGATTCTACAAACATTTCACGCTTAAATAACATAAGCCCCTTCTGGTAATTTAACTGAGCAAGCACACTAGTCGACTTACGTTGAACATCGGTGTCACCGGAACTAATACCAATTTCTTGAGATTGGAGAAATAATACGATAGCCGTGTCTAATTTTGCTAAGCTAGGGCCACTGCGAAACTCATTAAACGCATCAACTGCTACAGTAAAATAAAGTTTTGGTATTTGTTTTTCAGAACGAGTTTTAATGTCTTGGCCTTCATTACCTAGTTGCGAGGCAATATCAATAGCTTCACTATACTTATCGATGGCTGCCAAGTAGTTTTTAGCTTGAGCCAATTCACGGGCCTCATTGTACGCAGTAATGGCTGCGGTCTGATCCTGCGCCATTAGAAACGTACCAGCTAGGAGTATAATGTTAAAAAAGAAAAAAAAAGATTTCATAGTCATGATGTGGAGTGTTTCGATTCTATTTCTAGAAACCTTCGAAGTTACGCATTTTATTATATTAAGAAAAAATAGATCTTAATGGTTCCCAATTTCAATTAAAGATAGAATACCAATTAAAAGTAAAAGTTAGGCATTGGTTCTTCACGTTCGTATGCAGTACGTATTTTGGTAACCCCATCTTCAATGGAATCAGTCAAAAAGAATAAGTCCCTATCCTTTTCCGAAATGGTGCCAAAATTAATCATTATTTCTTCGATCCAAGAAACTAAACCACTCCAATAGTCTACCCCAATTAACACAATAGGTATAGTTGATATTTTTTTTGTTTGAACTAGAGTTAGACTCTCAAATAATTCATCCATGGTTCCAAAGCCACCCGGAAAAACAATTAATGCCTGGGAATACTTAATGAACATGACTTTTCTAACAAAGAAATAATCAAAATTAAGCGCAAACTCTTTCTGTACATATTTGTTTATTCCCTGTTCATGTGGCAATTCAATCCCAAGGCCAACTGACTTTCCACTACTCTCCTGAGCACCTTTATTGGCCGCCTCCATTATCCCAGGGCCTGCACCAGTGATGACTCCAAAACCCATTTTAGTTAATAGCTTTGCACACTCTGAGGCTTTTTTATAGAACGGATCATCTATAGCGGTCCTAGCTGATCCAAAAATACTTACACAGGGTCCAATTCTAAAAAGTGTATCGTATCCATCAACCAGTTCACCCATTATTTTGAAAATGCTCCATATCTCGCGATCATACCCATTTTTGTATGAATTAGGAATTAGCAACGGCTTTTTTTTATCCATGCTTCTTAAAATGATTAAGTTTTATTGTTTTGTTTTTTTTGCGATCTCAATAATGAGACTTTATGGAATTCTATGAATAAAATAATTCCAAGCTTATTTAAAATCGAGTTGAAACCCAAGCATTGGTATCGCCTTACTAGTAGTTGTATTTTCAGTACCAGACTTGCTGCTCTGAAGTTGGTAAATATCAAAAGTTGGACGCAGACTTAAATCATCTGAAACATCAAACGTTGATAAATGTGCATATACATAAGCATCTATAGCACTTAGCGCGTAAGCCAATCCAACGGTCACATATATCAAATCTCTCCGATTACGCAAAAAGTTGCGATTGTTCTTTAGTTGGTTGGTATTTGCCCCTATGAGTCTTTCAGGAGTCGGGCCAAATCGAAGATCATCATGATCAGTGACAGCGTTATAATAGGCTGCTTTATAGTCATGATACTGCTTAGTCAAATATACACTGTAATAGCTTAAACCACCGAGTAGGCCGTAAATAATCGGAATCTTCCAACTTTGATCGTTATGATATTGACCTAACCCTGGGACAATCAGTGACTTTCGTAAAATCTGTTTAGGATAGGGAAGCGTATTAATTTGTTTGTCTGCCCTAGCATTTATGATGCTGGAAAGGCGGGTAGAATCAGACTGGTTTACTGTACTTTCTCGGATTATTGGAACCGGGTCTAAGGTGTCAGATAGAATCGGAATGGTTAAATTGAACGGTGAGAATGGGAAAAATGACGACTTTTGATCATTAATACCAGAAGGCTGTCCAAAAATCATATTAAATGAAAGAAAAACACTAATGAAGCTACTCAAGCAAATTCTCACCAACAAAAATCGTCTTAAGTTGGTCATATGTCTGCTATTCTGTGGATGAAAGAAGTTCTAATATTCGCTCTAAATCGTCGTCTGTGAAGTATTTTATACGAATCTCTCCACCTTCAGAAAAAGTCTTCATTTGCACTTTTGTACCAAGTGCACTACGCAATTTAGATTCTATATCTTTAATAATAGCGCTATTTTTTTTTGCGGGATTTTCTTTTTTTTCCGAGGTCTTAGTTGTTTCGCTGTAATCATCAATTCTAGGGGTATTAGCTTTAACTCGAATATAATTTTCTAAGCGACGAACTGACCATTGTCCTCTTATTACCTTATCGAGTATTAACTGTTGTTCGGTGACTGAGTCAACTCCAAGTAAAGCTCTTGCATGTCCTCCACTAATTCTATTGGACGATAAAGCTAATTGAATAAAATCGGGTAAATTTAACAACCTAAGCATGTTGGTAACCGTTGTACGGTTTTTACCTACCTTATTAGCTACCTCAGATTGTGTATAACTAAACTCTTCGAGCAACCGTTTATATGCAAGAGCTATCTCCAAGGGATTTAAGTCCTCACGTTGAATATTTTCAATGAGCGAACATGCCATACTTTGTTCGTCGTCAGCATATCGAACATAGGCTGGTAGATTAGAAATACCTGCTAATTTAGACGCCCTTAGTCGACGTTCACCACTAATTAGTTCGTAGCGTTTTTCACCTAAATAACGAACAGTAATTGGCTGAATAAGCCCATATTGTTTAATAGATTCAGCTAACTCTTCTAACCGTTCTTCGTCAAATTCTTTCCTAGGTTGGAAAGGATTCGGACGGATTTTTTCAGGTTCTAAGAAGAGTACAATATTTTCCTTAACATCTTTTGATTCTGGATAGGAATCAGAACCCTCTACCGTTAATTTTTTACTATTATTAGATTGTACTGATTGTTTTCCAAGGCTAGTTTCTTCTAAACTTTCTTTCTGATCAGCTTCTGTTAGGATGGAAATTTTCTTTGAGAGCTGATCTTCCATATCAGGGAAAAAAGCTCCCAGGCCTCTTCCTAGTACTTTTTTATTCGGCATGTCCTTTTACTTAGTTAATACAGGACTATTCTTAAATAGTTTCCTATTCCTCTTTATGATTTCACTTGCTAAAGCCAAATAGTTCTTTGCTCCCATTGAAGTTGAATCATAAAGTAATGCGGGCTTACCAAAAGATGGTGCCTCCGCCAAGCGTACATTCCTAGCAATAACTGTCTTAAATACACGATCATCAAAATATCGCTTAACCTCTTCTGCCACCTGGTTGGACAACCTAGTTCTAGTATCATACATAGTCAGTGCCACTCCTTCAATATCTAGGCTTGGATTTAAATGTTGACGTACAATTTTTATAGTGTTAAGTAGTTGCCCCAAACCTTCTAGAGCAAAATATTCGCATTGAACTGGTATCAAAATGGAATCAGAAGCGGTTAATGCATTAATGGTCAATAGGCCTAAGGAAGGTGGACAATCAATGATGATGAAATCATACTTATCCCGTAATTCAGCTAAAGCTTTCGTCAAAATTCTTTCGCGCTGATCACGATCAATCATTTCTATTTCAGCTCCTACTAAATTGATATGAGCCGGCACAAGGTCAAGAAAGTCTAATTCTGTTTGTCGGATCGTATCGTTAATTTCAGCACTACCTATCATGACTTCATAGATAGAATTAGTAACCGTGGAGGTATCTATTCCTAAACCACTAGTGGTATTGCTTTGCGGATCAATATCAATAATCAAGGTAGGATGTTCAATAGCCGCCAAACTAGCAGCTAAATTTATGGATGTGGTGGTTTTACCTACACCTCCTTTTTGATTTGCAATAGAAATTACTTTACCCATTGACGACTTAAAATTTTAAAATATAATTGAATATAAAAGTACGTCTGAAGCGAACCAAAAATACTTATTAACAGTGGAATACTAAGTTATCCACATTGAGGCTTTAGGAGTGTTAAATACGGTGATTA
>PCAT01000109.1 GCA_002730655.1 Balneola sp. | reverse complement strand
TTTATTTCATGAAAACATGCCTTTAAGTTTTTTTCCTAAAAGATTAATATACTCTAGAATTAATGGCGTTGATGAAACAGATTTCCATAAAGGTAAAGCATTTAAAAATCAAGTAAAAAGGTACGATTTTGAAGGTATACCATTTGATAACGTTGTGTTGCACCATCATCCAGAAATGCTAATTTGTATATTTAACGGTCCTTCAGAAGACTGGATGTACGAGGAGTTTAAGCAATATTACTCTTGAATATCTTCACACATCATCTCCCACATCTCTTCGTGTGGAATAATATATCCTAGAGTAAGTCTAGGCTCATATGCTCGAGCGCAATGCCAGTAAACTTTATCTGGTTCTTCATTAGAACCATAGTAACCTACTTTTGCTGTCCACCCAGGAGAGTCGTGCATAGTTACTATTCTTTTTGTTTCTGGATCTTTATATCTGAAATAACCTTTTCCTTCTTTCGTATAAGATAAAAGAATATTATACCCTGGTGCGTTATGATTGTTATGCCAGTGCATAAAACCATTTTTTGGATAGTACATTTTCACTGGGCATTGTGGTGCTGATAATACTGGCTTTAACAATTCGTCAATCCGAGTAACATGAGATTTGACTTCTGCTGAAATCATGTTATTGGCGTTAAGGTCTACTCCATAAGATATAGTAGCTCCAAATCCATCATGGTCTTCGTCATCTATTTGCAATTGTAAAAATTCTTCTCCAGTATAATATTCATTCTTGTCTTCTTTTCCAAAAATTCTAATATTATTCTCTAAGTCGAAAGTATTAAACCATTCACCAATTTCATCTAGTGAATGTCTTAACTCTTCATTGTTTATTTCTATGCTTTTCATCTTGGAACTGGCCTATGTGATATTACGCAAGATTTTCCCATCAGTTCTTTTATATCATATGTATAGATAAAATTCCATCTAGCGTCAGGATCTGGAAAGTATGATCTTTTTATTTTATGTTCAGTATTGTTTTGCAACCACCAAAAAGAAAACATATCCCATGGTTGCAAATAGTTTGGATATAGTTCTTTATCAAACTTAGCCCATTCTGAAGCCGTAGTTTGTAATCGATATTGATTCCACCATTCTTTCATGAAATTTAAAGTCTTTGGTTTATTATCATATAAAAATAATCCACAATGATCTATTAATTCTCCACCCGGAAACTTAGCATCAATAGATGCCGCGTACGCTCGCGCGCGGCTCATGCTAATATTGGCTTCAGGGTCGTGTTGTTCAAATATATATTTAATATCTTCGTTATGAACTTGTGTATCGCAATCTATATAGCACGTTAATTCGTAAGGTGTCTTATCTAAAGCCCACAATTTTGCACGTACGTGTCTAGGAGTGCCTGTACATATTCTATCAAATATTTTTTTATCATCTTCTTCTATCCAATCTTCATGAGTAAAAAGAGTGATGTGTGCTTCTGGCCAATGATCTTTTAAGCTTATTGCTGAATATCTGGCTGCTGATATGAAGATAGGATTAAGAGATGCTACGTAAAGAAAGCCATTACTTTCCATCACTCTTTTCCATCTCTTTCATAACTAATACGGCGGTGTAAGCTTGAATTTCTCCAAGAGTTTTAGATTTACGTATCAAAGATTTTAATTTTCTATTCTTTGAATTTTTAATTTCTGGAATTTCAAAAGCTTCAAGTTTTGCTTCGTAAAGAACATCTGACTTCATTTGAGCAGCTTGATCTTCTGCAAGCTCTTTTTGTTTTCTTTCTTTTTCTCTTTCTATTGCTAAGAGTTCTTCGGTATTCTTATCAATCTCTTCAATAGTAAATTTTTCCATAATTTCATGCCAGTCTGGATTACCTTCTTCAGTATCTGAAACAGAGACAGTACTGATAGGTCCACCTTCATAGTGAAACTGGCATACAACTTGATCTTTTTGATCATTTGTCCAATATGGAAGTTTAATCGTGCGAGGAAGTTGAGTGTAGTCCATTCATATCTCCTAATAATCTAACAATATTATATATTTAAGCTGTTCTTACCCAGAGTGTTAAAGTAGCTACATTTTCAGTAGCACTTTGTACCGTTGCTCCAGTATAAGAACCCGTATAAGTTCCAGAGAAATAACCAGTATAATAACCAGTGTAAGTTCCAGCAAAGTTACCTAAGTAAGAACCGGTATATGCTTGGTATCTTGCGTAATAACCAGTGTAACTTCCAGCAAAGTTTTGAGAGTAAGTACCAGTATAACTACCAGAATAACTTTGATTCGACACTTGCCTTCTAGTATCGGTAAAAGCTGATCCAGCGGCAGCCCATGTACCACCACTCCCTGGAGCAGAAGTAGCTAATTGATACTGACCTATTCCAGCTTTAATTTTATTTCTTAACCTTGGAGTGAATTGTTTTATTTCTGTATCTGTCATCTCTTGAATGACATTTGAAGAAGCTAACTTAAGAGGTCTTACTGTTGTAGGAACACTAGTTGCAACTGTTTTTCTCCACAATTTAGTAGTATTACTAGATCCACCTATTATAGTATTGGTAAGAGTTCCTTTTTCTGTCCACGTTCCACCTGAAGGAGCGCTTGGTTGTAAAACATAAGATCCTAGTCCAGCTCCTACTAAATTGTCTTGTGTACTGTCAATCCAAAGAGGATCTATAGTTGCGTCAGTTTGTTCTGATATAGAAGATCCGTCATACTCAACTGGTCTATTTGAGATACTTTCAGAGGCTGTTTGACGATCTTGATAAAAATTATAAGTGTTAACAGTGGTTGTAGTTCCAGCTGCCGGATGTGTTCCTACAGCTTCTGTTCTTCTAGTGTCTGTAAAAGTTCCAATAAGAGTAAGTCCTGTGGTGCTTCCAGGGTTAACCGAAACTGTTCCAACTCCAGTATCTGCCGAAGCGAAGTCTCCTAGTAGAACATGTTCTATGTAATCCTGTTCTCCAGAAGTCATTTCTTGTAAATTATTATCTGCTGTGATTTTAAGTGGTCCTGCCATTTTTAACTACCCGGTGAAAACATCGTCTTTACTGTCGTACCATTTACATCTTTAATAGTTAGCGTTGTTGCGTTATTAAAGTCTGCACTGGTAATAGTGTTAGGTGCTATAGAGAATCTACCAGTTGATGAATCAAATGCAATTCCATTAGCACTATCTTTTTGAAAGTGCGCTCTAACTTCAGCTGAAGATGGTCCCCTATATGTTATAACTCCAGTTGCTGAGTCGTATGATAGAGCTCCATCACCACCAGAGTCTATAGCGGATATACTCGATCTCGTGAGAATTATTACAGCCGCCGAGTCGGTTCCAGCATTGTTGATTGAAAAGTTAATAGCCGCGACTAAGTTAGAATCGGCGTTACCTGCTACAATCTGCGCGTCGAACTGCGTTCTGTCACCTATGTCAGTGGATATGGTATTTGTCTTAGTAACCCAGGTTGATACTGGATCGGTAAGATTAACTGTTGTTCTTGCTGCCATCTAATTTCTCTATAATTGTATTTAGCATAAGCTTTATATCACTTACTTCATTCTTTAAGTTATTTATATCTTCTTTTTCTTTTTCTTTCGCAGCTTTTCTAGCTTTAGCCGCTCTAATTTCTTCTAAATTAGTATTCAAAATAGCACCTGTAAGAGTATCACGAACATAACCAGGGTGGTTCTCAACCTTAATTTTAGCCATAATTATACGCTCAATGCTATAATTCTTAAATCTTTAATCCTTGGCACTTTGGCCGCGTTAGTACTTCTCATGACGATCTTGATCTGAAACTTACTAAACCCAGGTAACGCACCGTTTTGTCCTCCAGCCAAGAATCTATGTTCTCTATATCTTCCTGGGTTATCGTCTGTAGGTATATTAGCTTCTGGCGCGAGTAAAGTAAAGTCATTGTCAGTTATGATTTCATCAGAAGTTGCTGTTCTAAAGAAAAGCTGAAAGTCTGTTCCATTTGGTTTATTGGCACTGGCTATTATTTTTAGTCCAACTGCTTCTTCTGCTAGTGTAACGATTTTAGTTAAGTGTTTTGACGCCGAAGTACCACCAGTGGCCGAAGTTTCATTGACAAAAGAAATTGGCACGTTAAATCCACTAGTTGCTGATGAATCTTGCTTATCGATAATATTATCAATCAATGACATTGACATTCTTTGCATGTCGATCATAGGAGCAACGTTAGAATCTTCAGTGGCTATGTTAATTTTTACGTCCATAGACTTATTACCTGCGCCTAGTTCTTCGGCTTCAGCACTATCATGACCTACGACATAAACTTTATCTGCCTGATTATTTTGATTAAGTTTAATAGGTTCAAAATCAGATAATTTTTGAAAAGCAGTTTCCGATCCAGCAAAAGATCTACCGGTAGATGTTTTAACACCAGCCGCAACGTGAGTTCCTCTAGGTTGCAATACCGCAGCGTGTGGATATAAAATACTAAAAGGTATGTTCTTTGTAATTAAAATATCTGAACCACCACCGATCGCATCTGAGTCTGCAGCAGAATCTGCATTAAACGTGTAACCACTAAAGTCAACTTTAGTAATTGGTCTTCTGGCGCCTTCAATACTTGATTTTGATATGCCACCAACACCAGCTGAATCTACGCCAGTAATAGTTACTTTATTTCCAACTACAAGGCCATGACCAATATGTCTTATTCTCACTTCTTGACTACCTGAAGTCACAGTGACTGGATTTTTTACTAGTTTTTTCTTAGGCACCGAAGCGTTATGAAGTACGATATTACCAGTAGTTCTGGTAAATTTAGCTTGATATAGTTTAAAAGAAAGATCTTGGTTTTGTGCAGGAGTGAATGTAACTCCATTTTGAGAGTAGAACAGACTTCCTAATGTTGGTTGTTTGTTTACTCTTCTTTCAGTAGAACCAAAAGTAAATTCATTAATCTCAGCTATATAAATTTGATAATCTTTAGAATCAGCAATTACAACTAAAGCATAATCTTGTGTGCCTTTTAAAAATATTGGCTCTTGAAAAGTAAAAGTAGTAGGTGTAAGCTCTGGACCAACCGTATCGACGTTAACTGAGCCAGATGGTAAAACTACAGTGGACCCAGGAATAATATCACTTCCGGAAGGAAAGCCATTAACCATTGGTCTTATTTGAATTTGTACAGGAAGAGCCGCATCTTTTTGAGCGAAGAATAAATCTACTTTCGTACAGTAGACTCCAAGTGGTTCATCTACGTAAAACGATTGCGCAATTGGTTGCTTATTGACTTGATAGCCTAGAGAGGTTACTGCCATTTTCTTATATCCTTTAATTCAAATTTTTTCTTCATCACCTGATATGTTCCTATTAACATCGACATTGGAGTAATAACAATGTCTGCGTAAAGAGCTCCTATAGAGTACTTACCATTGATCTTATTGTTATAAAAATCTCTAACTCTATCAGATTGCCATTGTGACTTTGCTACTAAGTTGTCAGCTATTATCTTACCCCAAATATCATAACCTTCTTGCCAGATGACAGACTGTTTTCTATGCCAAGCTCTTAACTTTTTGACTTCAGTAAATGACATATCTCCTCGCTTTTCAGCGGCTGTACAACAATGTGTACCATTATCAGGCGCGTCGTTGTTACTAGTATCGATCTGCGCCCCAGCACCTCCAAAAGGATCCAATGGATCTGAACCTAGACCCGCAAATTCATTAGCCCAGCTTCCATAAGTATTAGCAGTAGGATCACTTGACCATGTATTAGTAGTACCAACCACTAAGTTAGCATCGCTTATTACGGTGCCTTTGCCATGGTTATTGTCTCCGCCGTCATCAACTTGATACCTAGCGTTATCTCTTATTCTTACGCCTTGAACGTTAAGTACTCGAGTAGATTGATAAGTTGCTTCTTTAGTATCTAAGAATCCTTTTGCAGAGTATGGAGCTTTTGCTATCGCTGCAGCGTCTTCTTCGTTGTTGGCGCTGATATCCATTATCTTAAATTCTACTTGTCCTACTCTGAACTTGATATTATCGTTATTAGGCACGATAAATGAACCTGTTATTTCGCCATCACCATTAGTAGTAAGAGTTGAAGATCCATCAGGATGAGTAGTTGCTCCTTTTAAAGTATTACCAAAATCTTCTGTAGCATCTGAGTAAAACTGAAAAGCTTCTGATCTTGTAAAATCAGATATAAGTGTACCATCAAAGAAAGGGAACACTCGAGTATTTGGTCTCATCCCTTGAACTTTAAAGAAGACTTTTCTTGATCTCATAAACGGTAACAGTGCTGTTTGAGTAACTCTATCTTCTACAAGTTCAAGTACTGTTTCTTCACTGACAACTCTGTTTACTGTACCTGCTATGGCTCCTGTTGAAGAACCAACTTTAAGATTTTCTGTAGCTATACCACCCCAGTTCCATGACCAGTTATTCCAATTGTAAGCTTGATTAGTTGAAAGTCTAGTTCCACCTGGGACAGTTTTATCAGCTAATCTATTAACGTCTCTCCATTCGTCTGAAGCAGGAGAAAGTGTAGTGGTTCCTTCATATACTACTACTGAGAAAGGATTAATTTGGATAGCTTTACTCGCTAAATCTTGATTTATGTATTCTATTTCTTCATGCTCTAAGTAAATGTTATCACCAATCTTTCTAACGCCTGTAGATTGAGCTGAGTCATATATAAGTCTAATATTTTCTTCTGTAAATGTAGGTCTTATACAATGCTCAACAGGATCTAATGCCGCTCTATATTCAATAGGATCGATAGCTGAAAGAGAGTGCGTTGTAAAATTATCGATAAAGAATCCACCTTTTGTTCTATCATTTCCAGCAGAATCTAGAACTTGAAAATGTTTTGTATCTAATTCAAGAGCGCTAAGTGAGGTTACTTCTTCTAATTTATCGATTCTTTTTTCCAAAAATCCAATATCTTTCATAGTAAATCTTTTGTGCTCTATCTTTCTTACAGCCACATCTGAATCGTTTCCGGTATTGGCGTTAAGTTTAATATCATATAAACCTAGAGTTCCATCTGGCTTGTCCGGAGTTACAGGTGAAAATGCTGGATTACCTCTTATAAATCTTATGATACCATTCCTATCAATTACAAGTTTACCTGCTGTGGCTAAGAAGTATTCTATGTCAGCCTGAACTAAAGTGTTAGTCCTAGGTTGCTTGATAGCTCTTGCAATTCCACCTGCGAATTCTCCATCAGAATCCATGACTGGTCTGAAGTCTAAAACATCTCTCAATGGAATAGTTCTACCATCAGAAAGTCTGTGCTTTGGAATCTGATCATAATTAACTTGACCGGTGTAAGAATTAATCGCAAAAAAGTCTCCAGACACTCCGTGTTCGAAGTGTTGATAGTTAATAAACACACTGCCGGCCGGAGCAGATTGACCACCCTTAAGTACGAGTCTTCCTAAGTCATAGTGATTATCTCTTTGTCCATTATCAAGAGTAAATCTGTCTATGTAACTAATATTACTATCACCATCTTTAAGAACTTCGTTAACTGAAAATATATCAGCTCTATTTAACGGCAAGAACTGTTTACCTGTGATAGCATCTGTTTGAATACCTACACTAATAGATCTAGTGCTAAGAGTTTTTGTTTTAACTGAAGCATTAGCTTTATTAACATAAGCAAGAATTTCTAAAGTTTTATTTGCCGGTAGTCCGGTTATTGTTGACGATTGAGTACCAACACCACCAACCGATGGATTGTCAAATAGTGTACTTGGTGATATGATATTACTATCAGAACCAATGATCCAATCGTCGGTATTTGCAAAAGTCTCTCCGGTTCCGGATAACGAAATAGAGGCTGTGCCGGCACCATCAGTGGCTGCGACAAATCTTTCTTGTACAGTTAAAGATATGTCTGTAAGCGCTTTCGGTCTTGGTCTAGGTAGAAGAAACAAACTGCTACTATTAGAAGTTTCTTTGATTACTGCTTTATTATTTTCTAATATAGGATTAAAGTAATCAGTTATACTTGTTCCAATACTTTTTACGTTTCTAAAAGCTTGACCAGCGTTCATCTTTACGTCGAACAAATTATATTTTAAGTTAATACCGTCTTCGTCGATGGCTTTAACTCTGGCCGTGCCTATCGTTGTCCCTTGAAAATCTGAATCATTTTTTAGTGTAAGCTTTTGAAATACGTTTATATTAGGAACGCCTTGAGTATCAGAATCTACGTTAGGATTGACTATTACGAAGTTACCATAATCAGCTGCAACTACTTCGTTATTGATCGTGGTAGTTTGAGTTGATCTATTAATTCTTAACGTGGTTGGNAANGTTCTAGAAGCTCTGAATCCATCGACCACTGCAGTACCAGCACTTACGACTAGCTGAAGTTTAGTATTGTCTGANTCTAANTCGAATCTAGTNGTAAAAGGTTTTACAAAATAGTCTCCAGAGTTTTCAAANATTCTTTTNGCTACAACTTCNTTNGGNACGTTATACGCATCATTAGCATTAATCGCATTATATATCACGCCTTTTTTAACTACGGCAACGGTTACAAAATTTTCGTCCGAATCTACTTCTGTGTCAAGAGCTATAGTTAATCTGATTCTGTATCTGTCGGCTCCCGGTGCAGCTAAGTTTGGAACACTACCTTGATTATCATACAAAGCCGTATTATCTGCAGCAGTTACAATTTCTTCTACAACTTTAAATCCAACGTTTGCGTCTGGAGTATCTGTGTATTTTGATATAATTTTAGATTGATCTTGAGTAAATACAAAATGTCCTCTGGCATAGTAAACACCAGATAGTAGAGTTACTTGCGTACCGACACCGGTGGCTGGATTAGCAGTAGTATTAGTAGTTTGAACTGTAAGTGTATCACTACCATTATTAATATCTTCACCGTTAGTCATTCTAATAGTGGAAGTTCCAGCAAGAGCTGAACTTGTATTAGTGTATTGAACATATAACGTTGCTGGATCACTACCTGAAGCTGCGACTACTTCAAGAACTTTTGCAATTACTCCAGAAGTTTGACCTGTAAATGAAGTACCTACTAGTGTACTAATGTCTGCTGGAAGTGTATTTATTGAAGTGTCAAGTTTTACAAACTCAAACTTTTGATTAATATTAGCACCACCCGGTCGAACAACTGCTCCTTCTTTAAATATATTATCACCAAACCTCTGCATCTCTCTTTGCATGATAGTTTGGCTTTGAGTTAGTTCTCTTGCCTGAAGTGCTCTACCTGAATTAAAAAGTATTCTGTGAAAGTTATCACTGTCCGCAAAATCATCTTTATAGGTAGTAGCAAAGGTTGTATTAGTAAGATTTGTCGCCATTATTTTCGCCTTATAGTGTTACTACAATTTTTATATCTTCTGTTTGATTAGACGCTCGTACTACTGGTGCTCTATTTTCTATGTATAATATCTCTCCACTAGTATTTAAGACATCATCTCTTGTAAATGCATCACTGTCTGCATCTACACCAACTGCTACTAAGTTTGCCGAGTTACCACCACCAGATATAGCTTCGCCTTCTTGAAAAGGTTTAAATCCAGTCTCTTCTGATTGGTGATAGTATACTTTATCACTGTCTATATCATCAACATAAGCTTTAGCTCCAGTTGAACCACCTGTTATTTCAGTGTCAACGGTAAAGTTTGCAGCGTCTGTGTTACTCGTTACTTGTAAAAACTTTAATACTCTACCAGTAGCTGCAGTAAAGTCAGAATCTACAGTTCCTTTTCTTGGATTTCTCATAAGTACAATTTGTCTAAAATCATTACCTACTACAAAATCTCCTGTTTCTGTTCCTGCTGGTTTTGTGTTAAACATAAGAGAAGTAGCTTTAAGTTCATTTCTACAGTCAGCACCCATCCCGCTATCTGGTCCAATGATTGCTCGTGCCACTGCACCAGCACCACCTCCGCCAGTTATAGATACGCTAGCAAAATTATATCCGTGTCCCATGGTTATAGCACTGTCTGCGCTTGAGTCTAATTCAATTTTTACCACTGCTCCACCAGAAACAGTTGCTGTGGCAGCCGCGGCTTTTCCATCTCCGTCAATTGTTACAGTTGGAGGTGAAGTATAGCCACTTCCTCCTGCAGTTACGTTGACTCCAATAATCTGACCAGCTGACGCAGCATCTTGAACAGATGCCTGTTGTGCCTCTAAAGAACTTAATCCTGCACCACCGGCAGAATCTAATATTTTTTCTACTGGTACAAAGTTTGCTGATAAGAACTTACTTGCTCTTGTTGCGCTAAGAGCAAATAAAAATTTCCATACATACCCATCTGCAGTTTTAAATGGTTTTACAGAAGTTCCAGTTGGTTTTACAGTAGAAGCGGTAGAATTACCATTAGCATCTTTACCACCTTGAAGTACTATATAAACTTGGTTATCTTCTGTAAGAACGTAATATTGATTTGTAGCTGGAATCTCTGTAAGATTATCGTCATAACCATTATATATTGCGCCTGAAGACCAGTTATATCTAGGAATAGTAAATGTAACGTCTCCTGCTGTTTTTATAGACTGCATAGATGCTCGAGCATTTCTAATAGATCTTGGATTATCTATTGGAGTTGGAACAGTCTCCGCACTGTCCCACGCTTCCGACCTACCAATTCCGATGTAGTATCTAGCAGTTTGAGCTGTAACCTCGTTAAAAATAGTTTGAGTTAATTGTCTTTTTAGAGGATCTGTAATAATTGCTGTCATTTTTTATCTCTACGTAATTGTTACACCAGTGCCGGCTGAATCCGCGCCTGCTAGCATAAACCAGCTGGTTCCATTCCATATACACTGTGTTGCATTATTCTGTGTTACATCAAAAGAGGTACCTTGAGCAAAAGGATGCGGAGTAACTGTTGCGGTACCGGTTCCAATGTTTGTAAAAATTTTAAATTCTCCTGCAGTAGTTCCTGGGCCTAAAGCTAAGGCAAGCGAACCAGACTTATTACAAATAATAAGAGAGGCTGCAGAATCTACCGGTCCATCTGCCGTTTCTGTGGCAGAAGTATAAGCAAGTTTAGCTACTTCTACAGAACCTTTTCCTTGCCCGTTTAGTTTTAAGTTAATATTTGTATCAGTTCCTTCAGCTTGAACTGTTGGATTACTTCCAGACACTTGGTTAGTTATCTTTAAATTATTAACAGCACTTGAAGTAGAAGTTAGGTTAATCATAGTGGCTCCAGCTGAATCAATTATTGATTGCTGAATCTTAGGTCTATAAATCGTAGGTGACGTTAAGGTTTTATTTGTTAAAGTGTCTGTTGTAGCTCTTCCTACTAATGTATCAGTAGAAGTTGGTAATGTAATCGTACCAGTATTTGAAATAGTTGATATAATTGGTGTTGTTAACGTCTTATTCGTTAATGTGTCAGTGGTATCTTTTAACACTATAGTACCAGTGGCATTTGGTAGACTTATCGTTCTATCGGC